>SXJQ01000015.1 GCA_005779345.1 Actinomycetota bacterium | reverse complement strand
GCGAGCGGCGACTTCACGCTCGACGCGTGCGTCTCGGACCTCGCCGCGGTCCTCACGGCGACCGGTACCGAACGCGCCCATGTGGTGGGTCAATCGATGGGCGGCTGGTGGGCGGCGGGCCTGGCGCTCGCTCATCCCGGGAGCGTGGCGTCACTCGTGCTCGCGAACACGGTCGCCGGCGTGTGGACCCCGGCGCTCGACGAGCACTTTCGCGCCTGGGCCGAGAGCGGAGCCGGAACGGTCGCGGCCGACCAACTCGGCTGCCACCCGGCGATCGGGCCGCAGCTCCTCGAACGCGACCCCGCTCTCGCGTTCTTGTACCAACAACTCAACACCTTCCATGCCCCGCCCATGGGCCCGATGGTCGGCGTGCTCGTCGGAACCCGTTTCGAGGCCGCGGCGGTGCGTGCGGTTCCCGGCCCCAAGCTCTGGATCAGCGGTTCGCACGACGACCTCTTCCCCGCCGCGCTCCTCGCCGAGGCGGCCGACGCGATCGGCGCACGACGCGTCGTGATCGACGACGCCGGCCACTCCCCCTACTTCGAGCGCGCGGCGGCGTGGAACGCCGTGCTGGTCGACTTCCTCGACGAGGCGGAACGCGTCGGAGCACCGCGCTAGTCACGGCGCCGCACGGTTTCGCACAGTCCGCGGCCGCTGTTCCACAGCGCGGGCCGCGAAATCGCACTGACGTTCCACAGGCCGTTCGTCGTACGGTCGATCTCCCCCACCCGACCGGGGTCCGCGAGGAGGCGACATGTTCGAGATCGTGACGACCGAAGGCACGACCGAGACCGTCGACGACGCCGACAGCTACGTGCTCGAAGGTCCGCTCACCACCTTCTTCGCCGGCGACGGCCGTCACGCGACGTTGAGCGCGTTCTCGGTGCGCGTGGCGAGCTTCCGAACCGACCGGATCGTGTCGGTACGTCGTTGCGAGTCGCGCGTCGCGCTCCGAGCGGTCGGGGCCGTCTGACGCCGACCCGCCGCGGCCCGCCACCCGCGCCAGGACCTCAAGCGGTCGGGGGCGCCGCCTTCGAGCTGACCTTGTAGACGAGCGTCGCGGTGGCCGCCACCTGGCCGTCGAGCCCACCGATCCGCACCTCCGCGTCGCAGAACAGCGTCGAACGGCCGCGCAGGGTCACCCAGCCCTCCGCCACCGCGTCGGCGTCGGGTGGAATCGGCGCGAGGTAACGGAGTTGCAGGTCGATGGTGAACATCGGCCGCGGCTGGTCGTAGCCGGAACCGACGGCGGGAACCACGACGGTATCGACGAGCGAAGCGATCGCTCCCCCGTGCCACACGCCCGCGGGTTGCAGGAACTCCGGCCGGTACGGCAAACGCATGCGCGCGTAGTCGAGGCGCACCTCCTCGACCACCAACCCGAGGAACTTGGGGTAGTACGTCGTGTCCCAACGAGCGAACCCGGCCCACCGAGCGGCGCGCGCCTCCGACAGGATCTCGAACTGTTCGGCCCGGCCGCACACGTCGCTCATCGGGCCATATTCTCCGCTCGATGCCGTCGTGGTCGAACTGGTCCGGTCGAATCCGCTGCTCCCCCGCCGAACACCCGGTCCCGCGGACCGACGACGAGGTCGCGACGATCGTCCGCGACGCGGCCGACGCCGGCCGGATCGTCCGCATGCGCGGCACCGGTCACTCCAACACCGCGTTGTGTGCGACCGATGGCGTGCTCGTCGCTCCCGAAGGTCTCGCCGGCATCGAGACGATCGCGCCCGATCGCTCAACGGCCACCGTGGGCAGCGGCACCGTCCTCGCCGATCTCGCCGCAGCGCTCCAGGCCGAGGGCCTCGCGCTGCACAATCTCGGCGACATCGACGTGCAGACGATCGGGGGTGCCACCGGCACCGGAACGCACGGCACCGGGCCCGCGCTCGGCAACGTCGCCACCGCAATCGTGGGTGCCCGGATCGTGACCGCCGACGGCGCCATCACGACCTGTTCGCCCGAGGAGCGGCCCGAATTGTTCGCCGCCGCGCGCGTCTCGCTCGGCGGGGTCGGGATCGTCACCGCGCTCACGCTCGCGGTGGTGCCGACCTACCGGCTCCACGAACGCATCTGGCACGGACCGGGCGGCGAAGTGCTCGGCACCCTCGCCGATCACATCGCCGCGACGCGCCACTACGAGTTCTTCTGGTTCCCGCATCGCGATCTCGTGGAGCACAAGGCGCTCGCGTTCACCGAGGCCGACCCCGACCCCCTCGCCGACCGCAAGCGCGAACGCATCGACCACTGGAACGCGATCCTGCCGAGCCGGCGCGAACTGCGCTTCAACGAAATGGAGTATTCGGTGCCCGCCGTCGCGGGGCCGGCCTGCTTCGCGGCACTCCGCACCTGGATGCTGGCCGAGCGGCCCGACGTGCAGTGGCCCGTCGAGTACCGCACCGTCGCCGGCGACGACATCTGGCTCTCGCCGCACACCGGCCGGCCGAGCGTGACGATCTCGGTGCACCTCGGCGCCGACGACGACTGCGAGGCATTGTTCCGCGCCGCCGAACCGATCTTGCTCGCCCACGACGGACGCCCACACTGGGGCAAGGTGCACTTCCGTACCGGGGCCGACCTCGCGCCGCGGTACCCGCACTGGGACGACTGGTGGCGCGTCCGCGACACCCACGACCCCGACGACCGCTTTCTCAACGATCACCTCGCCTCGCTGCGCGGGCGGTAACCGGCCGCTCACTCCCCCGGCGGGTCGGCGGGCGGCGAGTCGGCGGGGGGTTCGTCGACTTCGCCGGCGGGCAACCAGCGCCACGTCGTCCATTCGCCCATCGGCGACGCGCCGAGGCGGCGGTAGAACCCCTGCGCGGATTCGTTCCAGTCGAGCACGCTCCACTCGATGCGGTGTGCGGTGCGGGTCCGCAACTCCTCGAGTAGGGCACGCCCGTACCCGGCGTTGCGGTACGGCGGCCGCACGTAGAGATCTTCGAGCCAGATCCCGGGTGTGCCACGAAACGTCGAGAACGTCGGGAAGTACAGCGCCATCCCGGCCACGCTGCCGTCGTCGGTCTCGGCGATGACGACCTTCGGGACGGCGTCGGGGCCGAACACAGCCGCGGCCAGTTCGTCTTCGGTCCAGCGCACCGCGTCGAGCAGACGCTCGTATTCCGCGAGTTCGCGGATCAGCGCGGCGATCTCCGCGAGATCCTCGCGGCGGGCGTCACGGATCACGGCGCCGCGGGTGGCCGCTCGGCGTCGTCGCGCCGGTGAACCATCGGCTCAACGCTTACCGACGAACGGCAGCGCCACCAACTCGGCCGCGAGTCGCCGCCCGCGGATGTCGATGTCGACGGCTGTGCCGAGCGCGAGGTCGCGAGGGACGAACGCGAGCGCGATCCCGTGACCGAGCATCGGCGAGAAGTTGCCGCTCGTCACCTCACCCACCGTCGTGTCGCCGACGAGCACCGCGCAGCCGGCGCGCGGCGGTTGCCGGCCGTCGACCGCGAGGCCGCGGATGATCCGCGAGACACCGCGTTCGCGCTCGGCGACGAGCGCGGCCCGACCGCGGAAGTCGCCCTTGTCGAGCCGGACGACCCACCCGAGGTTCGCCTGCCACGGGGTGATCCCCTCCCCGAGCTCATGGCCGTGCAGTGGGAGCCCCGCCTCGAGCCGCAATGTGTCGCGCGCGCCGAGCCCGGCGGGAACGACGCCCGCGCCCGCGATCGCCGACCACAGCGCGGGAGCCGCCGGCGCCGGGACGTGGATCTCGACGCCGTCCTCGCCGGTGTCGCCGGTGCCGGCGACGAAGCACTCGACGGGATCGGCAACGCCCCCGTGAAGGCCGGTCAAACCCTCGATCGCGACACGTTCGACGCGGAATCGCGGCACCGACGCCGCGGCCGCGCTGACCGCCCGCAGACGTTCGCGTGCGGCGGGGCCTTGCACGGCCAACACGGCGCGGGTCGCCGTGATGTCGGCGATCGTCGTCGCGGGCGCTGTCCCCAGCGCGGCGACGAGTCGGTCGGTGTTCGACGCATTCGGCATCACGAAGAAGTCGTCGAGGTCGACCCACCAGACGATGATGTCGTCGACGACGTGCGCATCGTCCGCGTCGAGCAGGTGCGTGTATTGCGCCCGCCCCGGGCCGATCCGAGCGAGGTCGTTGGTGAACGCGGCTTGAAGGACGTCGTAGGCGCCCGCGCCGCGCACCCGGACCGTGCCGAGGTGCGAGACGTCGAAGACCACCGCTGCCTCGCGGCACGCGCGATGCTCCTCGATCACTCCGGTGTACTGGATGGGCATGTCCCAGCCGCCGAATTCGACGAGACGCGCCCCGAGCGCACGATGCACATCATCGAGCGGACTCTTCCGCAGCGCGCTCACCCGAGCGCGGCCGCGGGCCGCTCGTCGGCATCGGGTGCAGCGAGCTCGATGATCTTGGCGTCGAGCTCGTTCTTCACCGGGTCGAGCGACACGATGTTGAGCACGCCCTGGCCCTCGCGGAGCAGGTCGACGATCTGGTCGCCGGTGAACGCGAGCAGCGATCGGTCGCCCTCGAGGACGAGGTGCGCCGACGCGAGGTCGGCGCCGAGGTGGTCGCGCAGATACGAGATCGCCTTGCGTGCGGCCTGCAATGAGACGTCACCGTCGAGCAACTTCTTCACGACCTTGAGCTCGACGAGATCGCGATAGCTGTAGAGGCGCTGCGTGCCGGAACCCGCGGCGTCGTGCACCGACGGCCGGACCAGGTCGGTGCGGGCCCAGTAGTCGAGTTGGCGATAGGTGATCCCGACGATGGCACAGACCTGTGGGCCCCGGTAGGAGCCGACGGGGTCCTCGGCGGGACCGGTCGGACCGGTTCCCGATGTGGATGCAGACATGGATCGGACTTCCGTTCTGGCCCGGGGCCCTGGCTCGCGGCAAGATCACAAACCCGTAGTTACGGGGATGTGAAGGTAAACAGAAGCCGCGGCCTGCGTCAACGTGTAGCTCTGGTCGAGGGTTGAACCCTCGACCAGACATCGAGGGAGATGGGCGCGCGAAACACCAGGTCAGCGCCCCCGACCGTGGTCGAACCGGGGCTCAGTCGGCGAAGTCTTCGGGCGAGATCGTCTCGAGGAACTCGCGGAACTGCTCGACCTCGACCTCGGCTTCGTCGCCGTCTTCGGGGAGTTCGACGCCGGCCTCGTCCATCACCGACTCGTCGGCGAAGATCGTGACCTGGTCGGGCCCGAAACGAACGGCGAGCGCGATCGCGTCGGAGGGCCGGGAGTCGACGCGCCGCGTGACCCCGTCGTGCTCCAGGTGCAGTTCGGCGAAGAACGTGCGGTCCTCGAGCGCGGTGATGTCGACCCGGTGGAGCACGACCTGCTGGTCGTCGAGGACCTGCTTGAACAGATCGTGGGTCATCGGTCGGGGCGTATCCATGCCCTGCATCGCGTACACGATGGCGGTGGCTTCGGGTGCCCCGACGAAGATCGGCAGGTAGCGAGTGCCTTCGATCTCCCGGAGCAGCACGATCGGCTGATTGGAGGGAACCTCCACTCGCACACCGACCAGCGAGAGCGGGATCATCTCGGCGATGGTACCACCGGACCCGCTCAGTTCGACTGGCGCCGAACGGTCTGCGCCAACAGCGCGAAGCGCAGCCGCCGACCCAAGGTGGTGAGTTCGCGCCGCGTCTCTTCGAGCTTTGCCTGGGCCTCCGGATTGCGGCGCTGGCGAAACCCGAGGAGCACCTGGTCGAACAACGCAGCCTCGCGTTCGGCGAAATGCTGGTACATGCGCAGGTGCCGCGCCTCGACTCCGAAGCGCAGGAATCCGGCGGCCGATCGCGCCGTCGCGAGCGCCTCGTCGCCGAAGAGCGGTTGATCGGGATGGTCGTAGGTCGGCGCCACGAGTCCGTACGACTCGAGTTCGGCCATCTCGTGCTCGTCGAGCCCGGCGGCCCGGGCGAGCTCGGCCCGAGTGAGGCTCACGCCGGTGACGCCCACGCTGAGTTCGTCGACATCGTCGTCGAGTTCGGCGGCGGCCACGATCGCCGCCTGGCGCTGCGCCTCGGCGTCGACCTGCGCCCGCCGGGCCGACTCGAACAGCGCGTGGACCGCGGTCTCCTTGGTCTCCTTGTCGATCCCGGGCACGTCGTCGTCGGCCTCCGGATCCCGACCGGGCTTGACCCCGTCGCGATCCATACCGTCGAGGCGCTCCTTGATCACCTTGAGCGGGAGGAAATGGCTGCTCTGTTGCTCGAGGATCCACCGCAACCGCGCCACATCGTCGGGATAGAACTTGCGATACCCCGACGGCGTGCGTTCGGGTGAGATCAACCCTTGGCTCTCGAGGAATCGGATCTTGCTGATCGTGATGTCGGTGTGCTGGTCGCGCAGCACCTCGAGCACGTCGCCGATCGACAGGTGATCGTTCGTCACGACGTGCCCTGCCCGCCGACCACGAACGTCAGCCGGAACCTGCCGACCTGGATCTCGTCGCCGTGGCGCAGCGCGCGATCGTCGACGCGCGTCTTGTTGACGTAGGTGCCATTGAGCGACCCGGCATCGCGCAGGTGGTACCCGTTCGCGCGGCGGTCGATCTCGACGTGCCGGCGCGACACCGTGATGTCGTCGAGGAAGATGTCCGAATCGGGGTGGCGGCCGATCGTGGTGTCGCCTGCATCGAGCCGGAACGATGAGCCCTCGGCCGGACCATGGCGCACGACGAGCAGGCCGACGCCGTCGGGCAGACCGTCGAGCCATCCCGCGAGGTCGTCGGCGTCTTCGGCCGACGCCACGGCCGCGAGGGTGAGCGTGGTCTCCTCGGGTGGCGTGAGCGGAGCACCGCACGCCGAGCAGTAGTTCGCACCCTCGGGGTTGTCGTGTGCACAGCGACCGCAGATCACCGCACGAGAATAGGACCTGGGTCGTGGACCGCCGTGCCCGCCCGGCCCCGCTGCGGCCGAGCCCCGCGGCAGGGGGATCAACCCTCGACGTAGGCCCGGTACGCGTCGGCGTCGAGGAGCGCGTCGACGCCCGAGGGGTCGGCGAACCGGACCCGCACGATCCACCCCTCGCCGTAGGGGTCGGAGTTGAGCAACTCGGGCGCAGCGGCGAGTGCCTCGTTGACCGCGACCACGGTACCGGCCACCGGCGAGTAGAGATCCGACACCGATTTCGTCGACTCGATCTCGCCGCACTGATCGTCGGCCCCGAGCACCGCGCCGACCTCGGGAACGGCGACGTAGACCACGTCGCCGAGGCTGTCCTGGGCGAAGTCGGTGATCCCGATGACGCCCTCGTCGCCGTCGAGGCGCAACCACTCGTGCTCACGGCTGTACCGCAGTTCGGCGGGGAACTCCATGGGGCCACCTCTCGGTGTCGACACTCGGGACGATCGAAGCTAGCGCGACCCCGCGGCGGCCCTCGCCGCCCGTCCGTCGGCGAGCGCGCGCCGTGCCTCGGGGACGTACTTCGCCGCGGCGAAGTAGCCGAGCGCGATCCCGCCGATGCCGAACCCCCAACCGCAGACCCACGACACGGTCTCCCAGAAGCCGTTGATATGGTGCGCGACGAGCAGGAGCGGGAGCGAGAACATCACGGCGAGCGTTCCGGCCTTGCCGGCCCACACGACATCGATCCGACGGGCACCCGCGAGCGCCAGACCGACGGTGACCACCGCGATCAGGATCTCGCGCACCAGCACGACCCAGACGAAGACGTGCACGACCGCCGGAAGGTTCTCGACGAGGAGGGCGACCGCGCCCGCGATCAACAGGGCGCGGTCGGCCGTCGGGTCGAGGACCTTGCCGAGTTCGGATCCCTGGTCGTACCGGCGCGCGATCCAGCCGTCGATCCAATCGGTCGCGCCGAGCACCGCGAGCAACCAGGCGGCGACCACGGGTCGTTCGGCGCCCCACAAGAGGTACAAGAACAACGGTACGCACGCGAGCCGCGCGAACGAGATCAGGTTCGGGATCGTCGCGACCCGAGCCGGCATCGTCACCACCCCGCCAACGCGCTCTCGGCACGCGGGTCGCAGCCCGCGCGCATGCCATCGGCGAGCAACTCGATCGCGTGCGCATGACCGACGCCGTCGTCGAATCCACGAATCGTGCGGACGTCGTGACCGCGCTTGCTCATCGCCTCCGACCAGACCGGTCCGAGGCGCGATTCCGCGCTCACGACGGCGGTCGCCGGGTCGAGGGCCCACCGCGGCGCGTCGATCGCCGACTGCGGATCGTCGCCGTCGACGAGGAGCCGCGTCAGCACCTGGAGATGCACCTGGGCCTGCGCGTGGCCACCCATCGTGCCGAACACGTGCGTCGGACGGCCGTCGTGCAACACCAGCGCGGGGATGAGTGTGTGCATCGGTAGCTTCGCCCCCGCGAGCACGTTCACGTGATCGGCGTCGAGTGAGAACGAAGCGCCGCGATTGTGGAGGTTGATCCCCCACTCCGCGACGTGCACCCCGGAGCCGATCGCACTGAAGTTCGACTGGATCAAGCTGACGCACAACCCATCAGCATCGGCCGCGCAGAGGTAGGCGGTACCGCCGTCGGGTGAACGCCGGGGCTCGAACGGGCGCGCACAGTCGCGGTCGAGCGCGGCTCGTCGCGTCGCGAGATGCTGCTCGGCGACGAGCATCTCGGGATCGATCGTCATGCAGTCGGGATCGGTGACGAACCGGTCGCGGTCGGCCAGGCCGAGCTTGGCGATCTCGACGAGCAGGTGGTCGCGCTCGACCCCGCCCGCGGGGAGATCACACGTGTCGGCGAGCCGCAACATCTCGAGCGCGGTGATGCCCTGGGTCGGCGGCGGCAACTCGGCGACCGTCCGGCCCGCGAACGACGCGCAGAGCGGGTCGACCCACGCCGACGCGTGCGACGCGAGGTCGGCTTCGGTCATCGGGCTGCCGTGAGCTTGGAGCGTCGCGCTGATCGCGGCGCCGATCGGACCCGCGTAATACGCGTCGGGGCCGTCGGTCGCGAGCGTGCGGATCGTGTGCGCGAGCGCGGGAAGGCGGAGCCGTCGGCCATCGGCCGCGCCTCCGTAGACGGCGGCGAGCGCGTCGACGCCGGCCGGATACATCGCGCGGATGATCGCGACCGACCCGGAAACCCGGAACGCGCCGGGGCGGGTCAGCACGAAGCCATCCTCCGCGATCTCGATCGCCCGGCGGGCGAGGTCGGCGAAGCTCCGCGTGCCGAACCGTTCGAGCAGATCGAACCAGCCGCGCACTGCACCGGGGACGGTCACGGTGTGCGGACCGAACACGGGCATCGCCGCGTGCCCCTCGGCGCGAACATGGTCGACGGAGGCGGCCGCGGGGCTGCGACCGGTACTGCGGTAGCCGTGGATCGCGCCGTCCCAGACGACGGCCAGGAGATCGCCGCCGTACCCGCAGTAGTACGGCGCCACCACGCCGAGCGCGAGATTCGCCGCCACGATCGCGTCGACGGCATTGCCACCCGCGGCGAGGACGTCGTGGCCCGCTGCCGACGCGAGGTAGTGCGGCGTCGCGACGACTCCACGGGTGAACGATCGGGCGTGCACGGCCCGGACGGTATCGCGACCCGGCGGTGCCGCGTGGCGTGCCGATACAGTCCTCGCCCATGGAGTTCAACCTCGCCGACCTGTTCGAGATCGTCGCCGACCGCGTCCCCGACCGCGTCGCCCTCGTGGCGGGCGACCGTCGACTCACCTACGCGGAGCTCGATGCCCGCGCGAACCGCCTGGCCCACGCGCTCGCGGCGCGCGGGGTGCGGCCGGGCGACTGGGTCGGCATCCACGCGCACAACCGGGCCGAATGGATGGAGTCGTTCCTCGGCTGCTTCAAGGCGCGGGTCGTCCCGATCAACGTCAACTATCGCTACGTCGCGGAGGAACTCGGGTACCTCTTCGACAACGCCGACCTCGTCGCACTGATCTACGAGGCCGACTTCGGCCCGCGCGTCGAGGAGGTGATCGGCGGCCTGCCGAAGCTGCAGACGCTGCTGCGTCTCGACGACGGCACCGGGACGACCGACACGCTCGCCTCCGTCGGCTACGAGGCCGCGCTCGAAGCCGCGTCGCCCGAACGCGACTTCGGCGCTCGTTCCCCCGACGACCTCTACGTGCTCTACACGGGCGGCACGACCGGCATGCCCATGGGCGTCATGTGGCGGGGCGAAGACATCTTCTTCGCAGCTCTCGGCGGCGGCAACTACGGCGGCGAGCCGATCAGCGCGCCCGAACGGATCGTCGACAACATCGGCGAGGCGCAGCTCTGCACGATGGCACTCGCGCCGCTGATGCACGGCAACGCACAGTGGACCTCGATGGTCACGCTGTTCGGTGGCGGCAAGCTCGTCCTCAACACGCAACGCAAGATGGACCCCGCTGCGCTCTGGCAGCTCTGCGACGACGAGGGCATCAACACCGTGAGCATCGTGGGCGACGCGATGGCCCGACCGCTCGTCGATGCGCTCGCGGATCGTCCTGCCCCGGCCAGCGTGTTCGCGTTCGTGTCGGGCGGCGCGATCCTGTCGCCGACGATCAAGGCCGAGTTCGCGAAGCGCATGCCGAACGCGATGGTGCTCGACAGCTTCGGCGCGTCGGAGACCGGCGCCAACGGATCGGTCGACGTCACTGCCGAGGGACCCAAGTTCCGGATGAACGAATCCACCACCGTGATCGGCGACGACCTCGAGGTCGTCGCGGTCGGCGAGGTCGGCATGCTCGCCCGGCGCGGACACGTTCCGCTCGGTTACTACAAGGACGACGCGAAGTCGGCGGCGACGTTCGTCACGGCGCCCGACGGCACGCGTTGGGCCATCCCCGGCGACAAGGCCGTACGCGAGGCCGACGGCACGATCACCGTGCTCGGACGTGGGAGTCAGTGCATCAACTCGGGCGGCGAGAAGATCTTCCCCGAAGAGGTCGAGGCCGCGCTGAAAAGCCATGCGGCGGTGTTCGACGCCACCGTCGTCGGGCGCGCCGACGAACGGTGGGGTGAGCACGTCTGCGCGTTGGTGCAATTCCGCGACGAGCAGACCGCTACCCTCGACGAGCTCGCCGACCACTGCCGCGGGCACATCGCGGGCTACAAGGTGCCGCGCAGTCTCGTCGTGGTCGACGAGATGGTGCGTTCACCGAGTGGCAAGCCCGACTATCGCTGGGCCAAGGAACTCGCCGCGACGAGCGCCTGACCGCCGACGTCAGGTCGTGTGCTGGACGGCGGCCCGCCGGGCGACGATCGGTGCGAGCTCGTTCGTGATCACGCGCTGATGCTCCGCATGGTCGCGGTATACGAGGTAGCCGTCGAGGTCGTCGAAGTCGGCGACGATCACGAGGTCGTGATTGCCGTCGTTGACCCGCGCATCCTCGCCCACCACGTACGACCGGATCGTCGGGACGAGGTCGGGAAGTCGCCGCAACGCCGCGACGGCGCTGCGCCGTTGCTCGTCGGTCGCCTCGGCTTTCCACTGCAGGGCGACCACATGCCGAAAGCCCATCCTCACACCAGTCCTGCGTAGGCCCCGCCGTCGACGAGGATCGATTCGCCCGTGATGAACCGAGCGGGCCGTGAACACACGAACGCGCACACCTTGCCGAAGTCCTCTGCGTCGCCGATCACGCCCGCGGGAACCGATGCGGCCAGCTCAGCGAGCGCGGCCGCGTCGTAGATCGCCGTGATCCTCTCGGTGCCGTGGAATCCGGGCAGGACGCTGTTGACCGTGACGCCGTCGGCGGCAACCTCCCGCGCGGTGATCTTGAGGAAGGCCGTGAGCGCCGCGCGAGCAGTGCTCGACGCGATCAGGTGCGCGATCGGCTGCTTGACCCCGACCGAGGTGATCGCGACGACCCTCCCCCACCGTTGGGCCTGCATCCTCGGGATCGCCTCGCGACACATCGCGATCGACGACCGGCAATTGAGGTCGAACGCGAGGAGGTAGGCGTCGAGATCGGTGGTCGCGAACGTGCCCGGGGGCGGGCCGCCCGCGTTGGCGACCAGGATGTCGACGCCTCCGAGGGCCTCGGCGGCATCGCGTACGAACGCTGCGGCCGCATCGAGGTCGGCGAGATCGACGACGAAGGGAATCGCGCCGATCGCTGCCGAAGCCGCCGACACGGTCGACGCGTCGCGACCGCAGATCGCGACCCGACAGCCCTCGGCGGCGAGTGCGGTCGCCGCCCCGAGCCCGAGACCCTTGCTGCCGGCCGCGACGATCGCGCGCTTGCCGGCGATCCCGAGATCCATCGTCAGCCCTCCTGCAACGGTACGTGGATGGGACCCTCGGTGTCGCGCAACGGACGCGGCACCCGACCCGTCCGCAGCGCGATGATCTCCGCGCAGATCGCGATCGCGACCTCCTCCGGCGTGCGGGCACCGAGGTCGAGGCCGATCGGCGACATCACCCGAGCGAGGTCGTCCTCGCTGAGCCCCGCCTCGCGGAGCCTCTCGACACGACGTTCGTGGGTGCGTCGCGAACCCATCGCGCCCAGATATCCGACCTCGGTACGCACCGCGCTCGTGATGGCGGGCACGTCGAACTTCGCGTCGTGTGTCAGCACGCAGATCGCGTCGCGTGGACCGAGGTCGCCACCCACCCGGTCGAGGTGCTTGTCGGGCCACTCGTTGGCAACTTCGTCGGCCATCGGGAAGCGCCGAGCCGTGGCGAAGACGGGACGCGCGTCGCACACCGTGACGGTGTACCCGAGCAGCTTCGCGGTCGCGGCCAATGCCGCGGTGAAGTCGACCGCGCCGAAGATGATCATGCGCGGTGGTGGGGCGAACGACTCGACGAACACCGAGACGACGCGCTCGCGTGCCTCGCCCCGTTCGCCGTAGTGGCGGGCGCTCGACCGACCGGCAGCGAGTTCGCCGAGCGCATCGCGCGCGACGACCCGATCGAGGTCGGCCTGCCCGAGCGACCCGACGACGGTGCCGTCGGGTTCGACGAGCAGCTTGGCACCCAGGCCCGGCCCCTCGATGACCGTCACGAGCGCGATCGGCCGATTCAGTCGGAGCCGCGACGTCAGGTGTTCGTAGACGGACTCGCTCACCAGTCGAGCTCCTCGACGTAGAGGTGGACGGTCCCGCCGCAGGTGAGGCCGACCGCGAAGGCTTCGTCGTCGCTGTAGCCGAACGTGATCACGCCGCGTTCGCGCTCACCGGCGAGCACCTCGAGCGCGGCCGCCACGACGGCCCCTTCGACACAACCACCCGATACCGAGCCGGCGACCTCGCCGTCGTCGCTCACGGCCATCGCCGCGCCGGCCTCGCGCGGCGACGAGCCCTCGGTCGCGACCACCCGCGCGATCGCCACACGATGGCCGCGGTCGCGCCACCGATCGATGTCGTCGAGGATCTCCTTCACGTGCCCTCCCGGGCGATCGCGGCCGCCACCCGCTCGAGCGCCGCCAGCGAATGACCTTCGACGAACTCGTCGACGTGCGGCAGCGCCGCGGCCATGCCCTGCGCCAACGGAACGTAGCCCGGCGATGCCTTGAGGGGGTTCACCCAGACGACGCGGTGCGCCACGCGCGCGAGTCGCGCCATCTCCTCGCCGAGCTGGTCGGGAGCGCCTCGGTCCCAACCGTCGGAGAGCACGACGACCACGGCACCGCGGGCCATGCCGCGCACACCCCATTCGTCGTTGAAGGTGCGGAGGGTCTCGCCGAGGCGCGTTCCGCCTGCCCAGTCGGCGACGCGATCGGCCGCGGCCGCCAGCGCGGCATCCGGGTCGCGGGTGGCGAGCTCACGGGTGATCCGCGTGAGCCGCGTGCCGAGCGCGAACGTCTCGACCCGTCCGCGAGCGACGGCCGCCGCATGGACGAAACCGATGAGTGCACGTGCATACGGCTCCATCGACCCGCTGACGTCGAGTAGGAGTACGACCCGACGGTGCCGGAGCGACCGCCGACGCGAGCCGCGACGGATCAGTTCGCCATCCGTACGGAGCGAGTCGCGGACGCTCCGTCGGAGGTCGGGATGGCGACGCGATCGTCGCGTCGGTTCGAGCCGCCGGCTCGAACGGAACGGTCCCGCGACGGCGATCGCGGCGATCAGGCGTCGCGCTTCGTCGTGTTCAGCGTCGGAATAATCAGCGAAGTCGCGTTCGCGCAGCACCTCGACCCGGCTGAACCGAACGCTCACGACGTCGTCGTCGGGATCGACCGCATCGGGTTCTGCGTCGGGGTGATCGGGTTGGTCGGCGTCGAGCGCGAGCAGCGTTTCCGAGGGCGCACCGGCCGGCGCGAGGCCACTCGCGAGCCCACCGAAGAACGCGGCGAACACGCGGTCGTAGGTCGCGATGTCCTCGGTACGGCGAACGAACGTCGCCCGACCCGCCCAGTACACCCGCTCGCCACGGTCGATGCCCACGAGCGCGAGGGCCTCGCCATACGCGATCGTCGCGTCGACGGGGACATCGAGACCCGCGGCGCGCAGCGACCGGGCGAACGCCACGACGACGCGAGCGAGGTCGACGTCGTGGTGACCGGCCGTGGTCGTGGTCGCGCTCGCCATGTCAGGCGGTTTGGGCGGTTGCGGCCTCGACGAGTGCCGCGAGCCCGTGTGCGCGAACGCGGTGTTGGTCTTCGCGATACTTCACGACGGTCCCGAGGGTGACATCGACCGTGTGCTCATCGAGCCGGTCGCGTCCGAGCGCGGCGACCGCTTCGGCCCAATCGATCGTTTCGGCGATGCCCGGCGGCTTGTAGAGCCCGAGCGAACGCAGTGCCGCCGCGGCGCCTGCGATGTCGGCAGCGAGCGCCGCCGCGACGTGCGGCGCGCGGAGCCGCACGATCTCGAGCTCCCGATCGAAGTCGGGGTGTTCGATCCAGTGGTAGAGACACCGCCGCTTCAGGGCGTCGTGCACGTCGCGCGTGCGGTTGCTCGTGAGGATCGCGATCGGCGGTCGGGCCGCGTGCAACGTGCCGATCTCGGGCACCGTGATCGCCCAGTCCGCGAGCACCTCGAGCAAGAAGGCCTCGAACTCGTCGTCGGCACGAT
>SXJQ01000177.1 GCA_005779345.1 Actinomycetota bacterium | reverse complement strand
CTCGTGCTCGCGCTCGCGGTGATCGGAGGTGTGGGCGCGGCGGCCGACGAGCCCGCCGCGCGCGACGCGCTCGCAAGGGGGCAGCAAGCGACCACCCCGACGTCCGCCGCCGGCGACCACGCCGCCGATCATCACGCCGGCGACCACACCGGCGACGCGTCGACCGTCCCGGGCGCGCACGCGCACGGCGAGACCGACGTGATGTACGCCGACCTCCCCGCCGCTCTGGCCGCGCAGGTCGACATCGTCAAGGCCTACGTCGAGCGCTACCCGACGGCGGCCGACGCGGCTCGCGACGGCTGGATCAAGGCGACCCTGAGCCTCAACGGGATCGGCGCCCACTACCTGAAGGGCGGCCCGACCGGCTTCCTCGGCGACTACGAGTTCGATCCCGCAGCGCCCAACGTCTTGTTGTTCGACGGCGAAGGTCCCGACGCAAAGATCGCGGGCGCCAGCTTCATTCTCAGCGACCCTGATCCCGAAGGGTTCGTCACCGATCTCGACGTCT
Organism: Actinomycetota bacterium; assembly: GCA_005779345.1. Classification (GTDB taxonomy): domain Bacteria; phylum Actinomycetota; class Acidimicrobiia; order IMCC26256; family PALSA-610; genus SXJQ01. Next base: position 16,527 of record SXJQ01000177.1, on the reverse strand, counting down.
GGCATGCACACGTCGGCGTGTGCTTCGACGTCGCGCAGGGTGTCGTCATCGGCGAGATCGACGGTCACGACGACTCCACGATCAGCTTCACCACGCAGGACTGTCTCGACCGGGGGGCGCTCGCCTTCCCGATCGCGGACCTGAAGATGATCCACCTCTGGGTCGGCCCCGACTACATCGACGATGGTCCCGTCTTCGCCCACGATCACCCGAAGCTCTACGACGGGGTGAAGGCGGCCGACCTCGAGTCGCCTGGCACCTGATCCTGCCAGGCCCGTAGGATCCGCCTCGCAGGATCGACGAACACTCCGAACCCTTCGATTCCCCGCCTGAGGAGGCACAGTGTCCGAGAAGCACGCGTTCTTGTCCGAGGGTTGGATCATCGCCGTCGAGACGATCGTCACCGAGCAGGGCGCCGGCGCCGCGGGCCCCCACGGCAACGTCGTGGTGAACCTGATCGTCACCGACACGCCGTTCGGTGAGGACAAGCAGTTCCACATGGGGACGGTCGACGGCGGCGCCGTCATGGGCGGCGGCCACCGCGAGAATCCCGATGTCACCCTCACCACCGACTACGTGACCGCCAAGGAAGTCTTCGTCGCGGGCAATCCGCAGGCGGGCATGCAGGCGTTCATGTCGGGCAAGGTCAAGGTGCAGGGCGACATGACCAAGCTCATGGCCGCGCAGGCCGGCGGCGGTGGCGGCGGCAACCCCGAGATGCAGACCGCGATCCAGGGCATCACCGAGTAGCCCCCGCACACTTGCACTCGAAGGCGGGGCGGCTGCCCCGCCTTCGTCGCGTCCCGGCCCGATCGGGAGCCGTCTCAGGCGGCGCGGGCGAGGCGGAGGCCGCGTGGTGTCGCCGCCGACCGCACGAAGGACGCGCTGACGACTGCGCCGAGCGCCATCACCCCGGCGACCGCGTAGGCAACGGTGAACGCACTCGCGCCGCTGCCGGCCTCTTGCGCGGTCGACAGCACCTGGATCCCCGTAGCCGCGCCGAGTGAGGCGATCATCGCCTGCGCCGCGTTCGCCGCGCCGAGGTGCGCCGAATCGACCGCGTTGCCGACCGCCGACACGAGGCTCGGCGTTGCGATACCCATCCCGAGACCTGCGATCCCGAGCCCGACGAACACGAGCGGCAGCGTGTCGGTCGCGGCGGCAACGGCGAACGCGACCATGGCGGCGAGCACGAGGAGCACTCCCGTGACGCTCATCCGGCGATCACCGACGCGCACGGCGACGTATCCCGCGGCCGGGGAGGTGAGGCTGAAGATCAACGGTCGGATCGCCATCGCGGCCGCGGCACCACCGGTCGTGAACGCGAACCGGTCGGTGACGAGCAACGGCGACACGATGAAACTGCCCATGTAGGCGAAGTTGGCGGCGAACTGTGTGAGCACCGACGCCGTGAAGTTGCGACGGGCGAAGAACGCGAGTGGGAGCAGCGGTTCGCTGACGCGTCGCTCGACGCGCACGAACGCGACGAGCGAGGCCGCGCCGACGACGAGCGCGATCGGGACGAAGGGTTGGAGCCAGCCCGTGCTCCCGCCACGCTGCAACGCGAGGAGCAACGACACGACGCCGAGACCCAACGTGACCGCGCCGCGCACGTCGAGCGCGGCATCGACGTGAGGCGCGGAGTCGCGCAGCACGATCGTCGCGATCGCCAACGCGACGAGTGCGAAGACGAACTGGCCGATGAACAACCAACGCCAGCCGAACGCGTCGACGACGGGTCCGCCCGCGGCGAGCCCGATCACGGGTGCGCCCGCCCCGACGAGTTGCCACCATCCCATCGCGCGCACGCGGTCGTCACCGGTGAAGTGGCGCATCACGATCGCCATCGACGCCGGCGCGGTCGCGGCACCGCCGAACGCGCCGAGGATCCGCAGGATCGACAGCGAGGTCCCGTCCCACGCGAACGCGGTGAGGCCCGAGAACACTGTGAACACGGCGAAGCCTGTGAGGTAGACGCGCCGGTGGCCGCGCAGGTCGCCGAGCTTGCCCGCGAGCGGCATCGACAACGCGACCGCGAGCATCGGGCCCGTGACTGCCCAGGTGAGATTGCCGGGTGAGGTGCCGAGGTCGTCGGCGATCCGACCGAGCGAGACGCTGATGATCGTGATCGTGCAACCCGACGCGAAGAGGCCGGCGAGTGCCGACCAGAGCGCCCACCAGCGGTACCGGTCGCTGCTGTGGACCCGCCGACCGAGGCGGTCCCGCCAGAGGCCCTCCCAGTCGAGGACCGGGACCTCTTCGGTGGCCGTCAGCTCGCTCGGACGTGCGGCAGCGGCAGGGCGTTTCGGCGGAGCGTCGATCTCGGAACGCTAGTTGACCGTTCGGTCAAGTTTCCGGTGGGATGGCGAGGAGGTCGCCGCCTCGGTCGCCACCTCGGTTGCGATCCGCGTGACGGATTCCAAGAAGCGCTCGACGGTCAGCGGCTCGGAATCGTCGCAGCGACGAGCCTGGGGACCCGGTCGCAGGGGCCGGCCGAAGCCATTGCCGGGACGGGCGAGGGGTGGGCGCGTCGTGCCCCCGTGCAGGTTCCTCCGGTACACCCCACGACCGTACGATCGACCACGGAGCGTGGCGATAGGTCGCCAGACCCATTCCTCCAGCACTCTCCGTGGTCAATTCCGGACAATTACCACGGATCGGCCAGGGTCAGGCCTCCAGCTTGGTCGCCTCGCTCGCGAGCTCGGCCACCGTCCAGCGGTCGTCCTTGTCGATCTTCTGCGCCGGGGTCCAGCTCTGCACCCGGGTCACGTTGCCGCCCTGCACCATGAAGGTCTCCCCCGAGAAGGGACAGTCCGCGGTGGCGAGGTACGCGACGAACGGCGACACGTTGGCCGGGTCCCACAGGTCGAAGCCCTCCTCCGGTGCCTTGACCGCGTCGCCGAGGCCCGGGGTCTCGAGGGTCAACCGCGTGCGCGCCCCCGGACAGATGGCGTTGGAACGGACGCCGTACCGCTTCAACTCCTTCGCCGCGATCTGGCTCAGCGTGGCGATCCCCGATTTGGCCGCGCCGTAGTTCGCCTGGCCCGGGTTTGAGAACACCCCCGAGGTCGACGACGTGTGGATGATCGATCGGTCGCCCTCGATCCCTGCCTTCGTCTGCTCGCGCCAGTACGCGGCCGCGAAGTGTGTCGGCGCGAAGTGGCCCTTCAGGTGCACCGTCACGACGGCGTCCCACTCCGACTCGGTCATGTTCACGATCACGCGGTCGCGCAGGATCCCGGCGTTGTTGACGAGGATGTGCAGATCGCCGAAGGTGTCGACCGCCTGGCGCACCATGCGCTCGGCATCGGCCCAGTCGGCGACGTTGTCGCCGTTGACCACGGCCTCGCCGCCCATCGCCTGGATCTCGGCGACGACCTGCTGGGCGGGGCTGGCATCGGCGCCTTCGCCGTGACTGTCGCCGCCGAGGTCGTTGACCACGACCTTGGCGCCCTCTGCGGCGAAGAGCAAGGCGTGCTCGCGCCCCAGGCCTCGCCCGGCTCCCGTGATGATGGCGACGCGCCCGTCGAGTGCACCCATGGTTCCGACTCCCCGTAGAGGACGACCAGCTTCGGGCGCAAGGTATCGCGCCGCCTCCACGGTCGGTCAATCGCGTGCGGGTCGGCGCACCCGCGAGACGGCGACCTCAGAACGCGAGCACGACGGTCGTGCCGCGCGCGACCTTGGCCCCCGGCTGCGGATCCATACCCGACACCGTCGCACCCGGTCGATAGCTGCTGTCGGGGTCGCACTTCAGCCCGAGATCCTGGAGTTCGGTACACGCGGCGTCGAGTTCGAGCCCGAACACGTTGGGGACCGGGATCCGCTCGGGACCCTTGCTGACCCGCAACTCGACGGCGCTGCCGTACGGCAGCGACTCGCCCGCCTCCGGACTCGTCCCGACCACGAGTCCTGCGTCGACGTCTTCGCTGAAATCCTCGCGCCGCGACACGATGAAGCCGAGCGCTTCGAGTTCGGTCTGCGCGTCGTCGGTGTCGATCCCGACGAGGCCCGGGACCTCCCGCGGTGCGCGACCGCGGCTGAGCACGACCGCGACCTGCGTGTCGCGATCGGCCTTCGCCGCGGCTGCCGGCGCTTGCGACACGACCTCGCCCGCGGGGACTGTCTCGTCGTATGCCTCCGTGAAGCTCACGAGCAGGCCCGCGTCGTCGAGCGCGAGCGTCGCTTCGTCGCGCGTGAGGTTCGCGAGGTCGGGCACCGTCACCGGCGCCGGTCCGGTCGACACGACGACCCGGATCGGGCCGTTCGTCCGCGCACCCGATGCCGGACGCTGGTCGATCACGATTCCCGCCGGGTCGTCGCTCGACCGCCGCTCGACCACGAGCGCGAGCCCGGCGCGTTCGGCGAGCACGCGCGCCGTCGAGGCCGAGCGGCCGATCACACCGGGAACGGGCGTTCCCGCGGCGGCGCCCATCGAGCCGAGCGCCACCACACCGAGCACGAGCGCGGCAGCCACGACCACCGCGACGACGAGGGGAACGAAGTTGCCGCGCCGCGCGCGGGTTCGGAACCGGGCCCCGCCGCCCGAGCGCGCCGCGCCGGCATCGTCACCGTACGCGGGCTCACCGAACGCCGGCTCACCGAACGCCGGCTCACCGGACGCGGGCTCACCGAACGCGTCTTGATCGAACAGGTTCGGCGCGGTGCCGGGCGCCGCGGGTGCGACCGAGACCGCGGCGGCGACGTCGGAGGCGCGCGGCGCTGCCACGACCATGGTCGGGTGGGGATCGATCGTCGGTACCGACGGCTCGGCGAGCGGGATCGGCGCGGCGAGGCCGAGCGCATCGCACGCATCGGCGAGCGCCGTCGCCATGGTCGCCGCGTCGGGATAGCGCTCGTCGGGATCGACGCGGCCGACCCGTTCGATGACGGCACGCAGAGGACCCCACTCCGGCTCGGCCGTGACGGCCTGGCGCGTCCGCATCGCCAAGGAACCCATCACCGTGTCGGCCGCGAACGGAATCGTGCCCGTGATGCTCTCGTACAGGACGAGGCCGAGCGAATAGAGGTCGCTCCGCGCGCCGAGCGGAACACCACTCGCCTGTTCGGGCGACGCGTATCGGGCCGTGCCGAACACCGTGCCCGCCGGCTCGGTCCACGACGCTTCGGCGAGTGCGCGCGCCAGCCCGAAGTCGGCGATCCGGACATGGCCGTGAATGTCGAACAAGAGGTTGGCGGGCTTGATGTCGCGGTGCCCGATGCCGCGGGACTGCGCATACTCGAGTGCTCCCGCGACATCGCGCCCGAGCCGGGCCGCCTGCGACGGCGACAGCCGCGCGCCGGTGTCGAGGAGCGAACGCAGCGAACCACCCTCGAGCAACTCCATCACCATGAACGGGACGTCGTCTTCGCCCCAGTCGTGGACGGTCATGATGTGCTGGTGTTGCAGCGAGGCCGCGACGCGCGCCTCGGCGCGGAATCGCTGGAGGAAGCCCTGGTCGTCGCCGAGGCCCTGGTGCAACACCTTCACCGCGACCCGCCGCTCGAGTTGCACGTCGTCGGCCTCGTAGACGCGTCCGCTCGCGCCGACACCGATCACGACGCGGAGTCGGTAGCGATCGGCGAGCACCCGGCCGGTGAGATCGTCGGCACGGCTGCTCGGAGAGGCGCCGGCAGACGCCGACGCGTTCGAGGCTCGAGTGCGAGCGACGTCGTCGACAGCCATTCCGACCACGGTACCGGCCGCTCGGGGCCGCGCCCGGCCACGTTGGTAGCGTCGCTCCTGTGGCACTTCGGCGTGAGCAGGTCAAACACTCACTCGTCTTCGGGTTCGGCGGCGCGCTCGCGATCGTGCTGTTGATCTTCGCCATCGCGTCGACCGACACCGATCCCGTCGACGACAACGGCACGACGCTCGCGAGCGAACACCTCGTCCCCCAGCGCGGCGCGACGGTGCCGTTGCAGGCGCCGGTCGGCATCGAACTCGACGCCGACGGCAACTTCGACGCACAGATCTACGTCGACGGAACGCCGATCCCGCGCGACGAGTACCTCGCCGGCGACCCCGGTCTCGGCCAGTTCATCTTCAAGCCCGGTGCCGACGCCGAGGGCAACGCGCGGTTCGTTCGCGAATGGACCCAGGGACGTCACGAGGTACGGGTCACGTACTGGCCCGCGACGTCGTCCGAAGACGTGGGGCCGACCAACGCCGTCCTCTGGTACTTCATCGCCGGGTAACGGCGACGGCCGTTGCGCTCGTGGTCACCCGGAGTGTCGGCCGTGCGCGAGGAGGTCGTCGAACGCGTCCTCGTCGAGCACGGTGATGCCGAGCGATTCGGCCTTTGCCAGCTTCGTCCCCGCGTTGGCACCGGCGACTACGTAGTCGGTCTTCTTCGACACGCTGCCCGTGACCTTCGCGCCGAGCGCGACGAGCTGCGCGCTCGCCTCCTCACGCGTCCGACGTTCGAGCGATCCGGTGAGCACGAACGTGAGACCGCTGAGATCGGGACCGTCGGTGGAAGGCGCCTGCGGCGCGGGTCCGGCCAGGTTCACGCCGGCGGCACGCAGCTTCGCCACGAGGGCTCGGCTCGCCGGTCGAGCGAAGTAGTCCTGCACGCTCTGGGCGATGATCGGCCCGACACCTTCGATCGCGACGAGCGACTCGGCGTCGGCACTGGCGATGTTGTCGAGGTGACCGAGGCTCCGCGCGATCGCCTGCGCCGCCGTCGGCCCGACGTTGTCGATCCCGAGACCAACGAGCACCCGCCACAACGGCCGAGCGCGGCTCGCGTCGATCGCCTCGACGAGTTGCGCCGCGGAGCGCTGGCCCATCCGCTCGATCTGCACGAGGGCGTCGGTGGTGAGCGAGTAGATGTCGCCCGCGTCGTGCAACAGGCCCGCCCGCGCGAACTGCGCCACTCGCTCCTCGCCGAGTCCTTCGATGTCCATCGCGCCACGTCCGGCGAAATAGACGATCTGCTGGCCGACGCGGGCCGGGCATGCGTCGTTCACGCAGTGATGGTTCGCCTCGCCCTCGAGTCGCACGAGACGGCGGCGACACGCCGGGCAGGTGCTGGGGAACTTCCATGGTTTCGATCCACGCGGTCGTTTCGCGAGGATCGGACCGACGACTTCGGGGATCACGTCGCCGGCCCTCCGCACGACCACGGTGTCGCCGGGCCGAACATCGCGCCGGGCAACCTCGTCCTCGTTGTGCAGCGTCGCGGTGCCGACGTGTACGCCCCCGACGAGCACCGGCTCGAGCATCGCGAACGGTGTCGCGCGGCCGGTGCGGCCGATGCTCACCATGATGTCGCGCAGGATCGTCGAGCGCTCCTCGGGCGGGAACTTGTAGGCGATGGCCCACCGCGGCGCCCGGCTCGTGCTGCCCATCGCGTTCCGCTGGGCGACCGCATCGACCTTGACGACCGCGCCGTCGATGTCGTACCCGAGCGCGTGGCGGACCGACTCGAGCTCGCGACAACGCTCGGCGACCGCGTCGAGGTCGACGAACGGACGGATCTCGGGATTCACCGGCAGACCCAGCTCCTCGAGCCACCCGAGCGTTGTGAGGTGCGACTCCAGCGTCGGCGCGCCCTCGACCGCTCCGAGTTGGTAGCAGTTCCAGCTGAGGTCACGCGTTGCGGTGATCCCGGCGTCCTTTTGTCGGAGCGATCCCGCGGCTGCATTGCGCGGGTTCTTGAACGCCGGCTGTCCGGCCGCGATCTGGCGATCGTTGAGATCGCCGAAGGCCACGTGCGTCATGAAGATCTCGCCGCGCACCTCCAAGAGATCCGGGACGCGTTGCCCGGTGAGGCGCTTCGGAACCTGGGCGATCGTGCGGACGTTCTCGGTGACGTCCTCGCCGGCGAAGCCGTTGCCACGCGTCGCGGCTCGAGCGAACCGACCCTGCTCGTAGAGGATCGAGATCGCGAGCCCGTCGAGTTTCGGTTCGACGACATAGGTGATCGCGTCGTCGATGAGCTTGGCGATCCTCACGCCCCACGCGAGCAGGTCGTCGTGGCCGAACGCGTTGTCGAGCGAGAGCATCGGGACGAGATGCTCGACCTCGGCGAAGGTCGAGCGGGCGGCGGCACCCGGCGCTCGCGTCGGCGAGTCGCTCGTGACGAGCTCAGGATGCTCGGCCTCGATCGCCACGAGTTCGCGGACCAGCTCGTCGTACTCGGCGTCGGTGACCTCGGGGTCGTCGGCGCCGTAGTAGCGATCGTTGTGATAGCGGATCGTCTCGCGCAGCTCGTCGGCGCGCGACGCGAGGTCTCGTGACACCCCGCGAAGCTACGCGCCGACGGTGAGCTTCGTCGCCGCGGCCTGGTCGAACACTCGTCCCGCGAGGTCGCGAGCGAGCGCCAACGAGTGTTCGGCCTGGGAGACGCCGTGGGCCGCCATGCCGCAGCTGGGGGTGACCATCGCTCGGCTGCGCAACAGCACGCCGTCGCAGCCCCGCCGCGTCAGCTCGCACCAGAGCTCGACGAGCGATCGCCACAGCGGCGCGGCCGACTCGCCGACCGGGCGATCGGTCGGTACCGCGCCCCATGCCACGAACCCCCCCGCGTCGAGGAAACGGGCGAGGCCGGCAGCATCGGCGAGCCAGCGCGGCGAGACGTCGATACCGAGCACGTCGGGACCAGCGGCGAGTGCGAGCCGCGCGTCGCCGTTGCCGCAGACGTGGACGCCCGTGGCACAGTCGACCGCGGCGAACGCGCCCGAGAGCAGGTCGCCCGCGTGCTCGTGGTCGATGGGAGGCACGTCGTCGTTCCACAAGACGAGCGCGGGTTCGTCGAAGAACAACACGAGTTCGGTCTCGGGCAGGCGCTCCCGCACGAGGCGCTCGATCGCGCGCGCCCAGGCACGCGCGAGGGCCGTCGCCCGGCCGAAGGCGATCTCGTTCGGAACGCCGGCGCGTTCGAGCGCGACACCGAGCGTCAACGGCCCGGTGAGCTGCGCCTTGATCCGCTGCGGAACGCGGGGCTGCGCCGTCGCGACGTCGACGAAGGTGAGGAGACCGCCATGGGCGATCGGGTCGAAGGTGGTGTCGACCGGTGCGTCGACATCGATCGCCGAGGTCACGCTGAACGTGCCGTCGGGAGCGACGGATACCTCGGGGAGGCCGCGGAGCCACTGCGCGAGCATCCCCTCGAGGGCGCTGCGAGTGGGGAGCTGGGGCGCGGCGGCGAGTTCGGGGGTTGCCCGCAACGCGAACGCGGCCGCGGCGCCCGCGTCGGTGTGGGGCAGGCTGCCGATCGCGGTGGCGAGTCCGGCGATCAGCGCGCGGTGGGGGCCCTGCGTCGTCGGTGAACCCGGCGAACCTTGTGAACCCTGTGAGCCTTGTGAACCCTGCGAACCCTGCGTCCCACGCGTCATGGTCTTCGTAGGATAGAAGTCGTCCGTCGTCGTTCACGAAGCGAGCGTGCAACTTCCATGGTCCTCCGGCTCGCCCGCGTGGTGTGGTTCCTGCTCCCGGCCACGGCCGGCACCGTGATCGACGACGCAACCCGCGAATGGTCGGGGGCGCCTCGCGTCGTGGCGCTGGCGCTCGCCCTCGTCGCGTGGCTGCTCGCGTCGTTCGCGCTGCTCGTCCCGCGACCGCGGTCGTTCACGGTGCTGCGGATCGCCGCTCCCGGCCTCGCGATCGCGACGTCGGCGGCGGCGTTCCGCGCCGGCGCTGTCGTCGCGACGGTCGCGACCGCGCACGCATGGTTTGCCGCGGCGTGCGTCCTGTCGTCGGGCGTCGCGCATTCCTGCGCCGACGGCGCGTCGTACGGCAACGAACGTCGGTTCCCGCTACGACTGCCGCCGCAGTTCGCGTTGCTCGTCGTCCCATCGTCGGTCGCGCTCATCGGCGCAGTCGTCGTTTCCGGGCCGTTGTTGCTCGCTGCCGAGCAGTGGATCGCGGGTGGCGCGGTGATGATCGCCGGCCTGCCGATCGCGTTCGCGCTCACGCGTTCGCTGATGTCGCTCGAACGCCGCTTCGTCGTGATCGTGCCGGCCGGGCTCGTGGTCAGCGACGCGCTGACGCTCGTCGATCCCGTGTTGTTCCCGAGCGACCACCTGCTCGCGATCGGAACGAACGACGACCCCGGTCGCGGGCTTCCCGACGCGACGCCCGGCGTGCTCGACCTGCGGCTCGGCGCGGTCGGCGCGGTGGAATTGCGACTCGACACACCCGCCCCGCTGCCGCTGCGAGCGGGGCGACGCGACACTCGCACCCTCGAGATCGGTCGCGTCGTGTTCACGCCCGTCCGGCCCCGCCGGTTCCTCGACGAATTCACCGCGAACGCTCCCCGCAGCGACGCGTGACGACGCGTGACGACGCGTGACGACCGCCAGGCCATCGAAACCGATCGCAGCCCCAACTCCGTGTCGCTAGGTTCGCTCGCATGGAACATGCCTCGCACTGCACCCATCTCGCCGCCGAGGTCGCCGCGTTCGCAGAGCTGATCGCCGAGGCCGACCTCACGGTGCCGGTCCCGTCGTGTCCCGGTTGGGATCTCGGCGCCCTCGTCGCGCACCAGGGACGCGTCCACCGCTGGGCCGAGCGCACCGTCGCGACGCGCGCACGAGCGCGTATCGATGGTGCCCAGCTCGAGGACCGACCGCCGCCCGGCGTCGATCCCGCGTCGTGGCTGCGCGAGGGCGGGGAGCGACTCGTCGCGACCCTTCGCGCCGTCGACCCCGACGAGCCGATCTGGGCGTGGGGCACGGACCAGCACGCTCGCTTCTGGTCGCGCCGTCAGCTCCACGAGACGGTGGTCCACCGTGCTGACGCCGCGCTCGCGCTGGGTCGTGACCCCGTTGTCGACCCAGCCGTCGCGCTCGATGGCATCGACGAGTTGCTCGACAACCTCCCGGCGGCGGGTTACTTCGCGACGGCGACCACCGAGTTGCGCGGCAGCGGCGAGACGATCCACCTCCACGCCACCGACGGTTCGGACCCCAGCGTCACCGAAGGCGCGCGACCCGACGGCGAATGGATGATCACGTTGCTGCCGGATCGATTCGAGTACACGCACGCGCACGGCAAGGCCGACGTCGCGGTGCGCGCGGGCGCCGCCGACCTGCTGCTCCTCCTCTACAACCGGCGATCGGCCGACGATCCGCGGTACGAGGTCTTCGGCGATCGCGCCCGGCTCGACTTCTGGTTGGCCCGGTCGACCCTCTGACCGAGGCATCGGGGCGACGCCGATCGGTCAGCTCGCGATCGCTCGGCCGAGCACCTCGTCGCCCGCGTAGAAGACGAGCGACTGGCCCGGAGCGACGCGCGGTTGCGCCTCCCGCCAGACGACCCGATCCTCGTGGACGTGTCCCGCGGCGGGCGCGCCGTGCGCGCGGACCTGCACGAGCACGACCTCGTCGCGCCCAGGAACCGCGCCGACGAACGAGGCGTCGATGCACGGCTGTTCGTCGCGCAGGAGGTCGTCGCGGTCGCCGAGCAGCACGTCGCCCCGCTCGGGGTCGATGTCGACGACGAAGGTCCGCCGCCCTCGCGCGACGCCGAGGCCGCGGCGTTGGCCGATCGTGAACGCGTCGATCCCTTCGTGCTCGCCGAGCGCGGCCCCGTCGGTGCCGACGAACCGACCGCGGCGCCGGTCGATCCGGGCGCCGAGGAAGACGTCGCGCGTCCCGGTCGCGACGAAGCAGAGGTCCTGGCTGTCGGACTTCCCTGCGGTCCGCAACCCGAGCGCCGCGGCGCGCGCACGCACATCGTCCTTGGTCAACTCCCCGACGGGGAGCAGCGTGCGCGCCAACTCGTGTTCGCCGAGCACACCGAGCACGTAGCTCTGGTCCTTCGCCGGGTCGGCCCCGCGTGCGAGGCGCGGGCCGGCCGCGGTCGCCACGATGCGGGCGTGGTGGCCGGTCGCGAGCGCGTCGAAACCGAGTGCGAGCGCACGGTCGAGCAGCGTGCCCCACTTCATCGTGCGGTTGCATTCGATGCACGGGTTCGGAGTGCGCCCGGACGCGTACGCGTCGACATACGGCGCGACGACCTTCGCTTCGAACTGCTCGGTGAGGTTCCACACGTAGTGGTCGACCCCGAGCTGGGCGGCCACGCGACGCGCGTCCTCGACGTCGCTGACCGAGCAGCAGCCGGAGTCGGTCTCGCCACCCCAGAGCTTGAGCGTCACGCCCGCGACCTCGTGGCCGGCGTCGCGCACGATCGCCGCCGCGACCGACGAGTCGACACCGCCGCTCATCGCGACGAGCACCCGCGCCACGTCAGGCCGCCGCGACCCGGAGCCGCTCGACGCACGCCACGATGATCGGGATCGCGGCATCGATCTCATCGGCGGTCGAGGCTGCACCGAGGCTGAACCGCACCGCCGACAACGCGCGGTCGCGCTCGAGGCCCATCGCGGCGAGCACGTGCGACGGGTCGATCGCGCCCGAACTACAGGCCGAACCCGATGCCGCGCAGACCCCCTCCTGATCGAGCGCGACGAGCAGCGTCTCGGCTTCGACGCCGGGGAACGAGATGTGCAACAGACCATCGACGCGCCGGGTCGGATCCCCGTTGACGGCGGCACCGCCGATCGAGTCGAGCAGCGCGCGCTCGAGTCGGTCGCGCAACGCGCCGATGCGAGTCCGCTCGTCGTCGCGGCGTGCATCGGTGACCTGCAGTGCGGTAGCGAGCGCGACGATCCCGGCGACGTTCTGTGTCCCCGCGCGCAGCCCCCACTCGTGGCCGCCGCCTTCGATCAGCGGCACGAGGTCGACGCCGTCGCGTACGACGAGCACCCCGACGCCCTTCGGGCCACCGAACTTGTGTCCCGACAGCGAACCGAGTTGCGCGACGGCCGTCGCCGCTCGCAGATCGAGCCACTGTGGTGCTTGGACCGCGTCGGTGTGGACGACGGCGCGGGGCGCACGCTCGGCTGCGAGCGCCGCGACATCGACGAGCGGCTGCACGGTCCCGACCTCGTTGTTCACGAGCATCACCGACACCACCGCGGTGCGCTCGTCGAGCGCGTCGGCGAGGCGGTCGAGGTCGACGATGCCGTCGGTCGTCGCCGGTACCTCGACGACGCGGCGCCCCTCCCGGCCGAGCCGGTGCGCCGCGCCGAGCACGGCCTTGTGCTCGATGCCGGTGGTGACGATGCCGTCGAGCCCGCGATCGGCCGCGGCCCATGCGGCTCCCTTCACCGCCAGGTTGTCGCCCTCGCTGCCGCCGCCGGTGAACACGATCTCGCTCGGGGTCGCGCCGACGAGTTCGGCCACCTGCTCACGGGCGGCTTCGATCGCGGTCTTGGCGAGTTGCGACGCCCGATGGCTCCCCGACGGATTCCCGTAGATCTCCGCGAGATACGGCTGGAGTGCCGCGACGGCCTCGGGCCGCATCGGCGTCGAGGCCGCGTGGTCGAGGTAGATGGGCTGCATCGGGACCTAGTCTCGCACCCTTGTCCGCTGCGGCTCCCAACCACGACCCGGCGAGCAGTTCCGCCGGCGACATCCCGCCCGACGTGTACGCACGGCGCTGGCAGATCCTCGCGGTGCTCACGCTGAGCCTCGTCGTCGTGGTGAGTGCCGTGAGTTCGCTCAACATCGCGATTCCGGAGATCCAGCGCCAGACCGGCGCGACCCAGACCCAGTTGCAGTGGTTGATCGACGCGTACGCGCTCGTGTTCGCCGGGCTCCTCCTCCCGGCCGGCGCGCTCGGCGACCGGTTCGGACGGCGCGGCGCGCTCCAGATCGGGCTCGTGATCTTCGGCGGCGCCGTTCTGCTCGCGACGCTGTCGGAGAGCCCCGACGCACTCATCGCCGCCCGTACCGTGAGCGGCGTCGGTGCTGCGTTCGTGATGCCCGCGACGCTGTCGATCATCGTCACCAGCTTTCCGATGCACGAACGCCCCAAGGCCATCGCGATCTGGGCCGCGTTCGCCGGGGTCGGCGGCGCGCTCGGCCCGATTTCGTCGGGGGTACTGCTGGCCCACTTCTGGTGGGGTTCGGTGTTCCTCGTCAACCTGCCGATCGTGGTGCTCCTCCTCGTGCTCTCGAAGGTCGTGCTGCCCACTTCGAAGGACCCACACGGTCATCCCCTCGATCCGATCGGCGCGCGGTTGTCGGTGGTCGGGTTGGTCGCGATCGTCTTCGGTGTCATCGAGGGCCCCGAACGCGGCTGGCTCGATCCGGTCACACTCGCCGGTTTCGCGCTCGGGATCGCGGGCCTCGTCGCGTTCGTCGCGTACGAGTCGCGCATCGCACTGCCGATGCTCGATCCGCGTCTGTTCCGGATCCCGGCGTTCAGCGCGGGAGCCGTCGCCGTCACGCTCGTGTTCTTCAACGCCTTCACGATGTTCTTCCTGCTGACCCAGTACCTCCAGTTCGTCAAGGGATACGGGCCGTTGAAGGCGGGCCTCTGCGTGTTGCCCAACGCGGTGTCGATGATCCTCGTCGCGCCGCGCGGACCCGCGATCATCCTGCGCGTGGGCGTACGACGGGCCGTGCGTTTCGGGTTCCTCCTCACGAGCGTGGGCTTCGCCGTGCTCGCGACCGCGGGGCCGTCGACGAGCTACTGGCTCATCGCGATCGGGCTCGTGTGCAACGGCTGCGGCGTCGCCGTGATCGTCCCGTCCGCGAGCCAGCAGATCGTCGCGTCGCTCCCGTTGGCCAAGGCCGGGGTCGGCAGCGCAGTCAACGACGTGACGCGCGAGGTCGGAGGCGCGCTCGGCATCGCACTCGGTGGCAGCATCGTCGCGACCGTCTACCGCTCGCGGATGACCGACTACTTGGTGGGGCGGCCGGAGATCCCCGCCGAGGCGCGCCACGCGATCGCCGATTCGATCGGCTCGGCCGCACGCGCCGGTCGGGCCGCCGTCGAGGCCGGGATCGACCCCGCGCTGGTCACCGAGGTCTTCGCCGCCGCTCGGCGCGCGTTCAGTGACGGCACGCATTGGGCGTTCGCAGTCACTGCCGCGACGGCCGCGTTGGCGAGCGTGTTCGTACCGAGGTGGACCCCCGACGCGCTGCCGCACCGCCCGGCACCGGGAGCAACTGGGCCCGGAGCAACGGGGCCGGGAGCAACGGGGCCCGCCGGACCGGGGCCCGGCGGGTCGCGCTGACCGTTACCCGCCGATGACGTCGGGGGTTCCGAGCCCCTGCGCGTCGCAGAGGAGCAGGTACGCCTGGAGGATGCTGCCGGCGTCGATGATGCTCGTGATGCTGCCGTCGGGCTCGAGGTTGAGGTTCGCGCCGTAGATCGCGAACCACACGTCGGTGACCTCGGTGTTGGTGTCGGGCACGGTCAGCGTGTGGATCGATCCGGCAGGCTCGTAGAGGTAGGAGCCGGCGGTGTTCACCTCGGGGTATTCCACGTACTTCCAACTCCCCGACATCGTGAACGCGAAGACCTCGCCGGTGTGCTTGTGAGTCTGGACCACGTAGCCGGGCTGGAACTTGGTCCGGATCACCCACAGGCCGGCCTCGATGTCGACCTGCATGAGTTGCAGGGTGCTGCCGTCGCCGAGGTCGACGAAGGGATTGTCGGACTGGCCACGGTGGAGCGCGCGAGGGATGTCGGTCGTCGTCATGGTGTCATTCGATCACGCGATCGGGGCCCGCCGCACGCTCGGGTGTCCACGCTCTTCGTGGCCGCGATCTCACCCTTCGCGTTTGTCGCTGCCCGGGCCGATGATGGCGCCATGAGCACGACCACCGACACCCCCCACCCGCCGACCCAGCTCCGCCTCATCGACGGTGGCGCTGCCGACCGCGACTGGTTGCTCGACGAACGCACCCGGCGCGCCGGCCGCTACGGCGTCTCCCAGGTGCGCGAGACCCTCCGGAAGGCTTCGCCGCCCCAGCCGAACGAGCGGACCGGCCCGGCCGGCCACCCCGTCGCCTGCTGATCCCCGCCGCGGGCCCATGCGGTCACCCGGCGTGGCTCAGACAGGCCCGAACCAGCGCCCGAGCACCTGACGTGCCGCGGCGGTCGGCGAGACCCGCCCGGCGCGCACCTCGGCCTCGAGGCGCGCGACGTCGGCGGCCGCGACCGGATCGCCGTGCAACCGGTCGAGCAACCCCTCGTTGATCTCCGACCACATCCACTCGCAGTTCTGTTCGGATCGCGTGCGCGTGAGTTCGCCGGCCGCCTCGATCGCACGTCGGTGCTCTTCGATCGCGGCCCACACGTCGTCGATCCCCTCACCTCGGAGCGCGCTCGCCCGCAGCACGCGCGTGGCCCAGACGGCCGAACGAGTTCGCAGGAACTGCGCCGCGTTCGCGTAGTCGGCGGCCGTACGCGTCGCCGCCGCCACCAGCTCGCCGTCGCACTTGTTGACCACGATGAGGTCGGCGAGTTCCACGATCCCGCGCTTGACGCCCTGCAACTCGTCGCCGCCCGCCGTCGCGAGCAACAGCAAGAACAGGTCGACCATCGCCGCCACCGCGACCTCGCTCTGGCCGACCCCCACCGTCTCCACGAGCACGACGTCGAACCCCGCGGCCTCGCAGAGGAGCATCGCCTCACGCGTCCGCCGCGCGACCCCGCCGAGCGTGCCGCTGTTCGGCGACGGGCGAATGAAGGCGGCCGCTTCCCTCGAGAGCTCTTCCATG
>SXJQ01000176.1 GCA_005779345.1 Actinomycetota bacterium | reverse complement strand
TCGCTCCTGGTCGACTACATCCTCACGGTCGCGGTGTCGATCTGCGCCGGTGTGCGTGCGATCACGTCGATCCCCGCGCTGCGCGACTGGGAGAACCAGAAGGTCCTCATCGGCCTCATCGCCATCGGCATCATCACGCTCATGAACCTGCGCGGCGTGAAGGAGTCGGGCCGCATCTTCGCGGTACCCACCTACCTCTACATCGTGGTGCTCGTCGGTCTCGTCGCCTACGGGCTCAGTAAGTCGTTCTTCGGGTGGTTCGGCGGCATCGAGCAGATCGACTTCGCGTCGGTCGCAGCGATCGCGGGGGAACACGGGGAGAAGATCAAGGACACCGGCGGCTCACTCGGGATCTTCCTCATCCTCAAGGGCTTCTCGTCGGGTGCCGTCGCGCTCACCGGTGTCGAGGCCATCTCCAACGGGGTGCCGGCCTTCCGGCGGCCGGAGGCCAAGAACGCATCGATCACGCTCACGTGGATGGCGCTGATCCTCGGGTCGCTCTTCTTCAGCGTGTCGGTGCTCGCGAGCCGGATCCACCCGGTGCCGCTCGAGGAGGGCGAGTCGGTCTTCTCGCAGATGGGCCGGGCCGTGTTCGGCGAGGGCGTCGTCTACCTCGTGCTGCAGTTCGCGACCGCCGGCATCCTGCTCCTCGCCGCGAACACCGCGTACGCCGACTTCCCGCGCCTGTCGTCGTTGATCTCGCGCGACGGTTATCTCCCGCGCCAATTGGGCAACCGCGGCGATCGACTCGTGTTCTCCAACGGCGTGCTCGTGCTCGCGCTGGCGGCGTCCGCGCTCGTCGTGATCTTCGGCGGCACCGAGTCGGCCCTGATCCCCCTCTACGCGGTCGGCGTGTTCACGAGCTTCACGTTGAGCCAGACCGGTATGGTGCGCCACCACCTGCGACACCGGGAACCGCGTTGGCGCCTGCACCTCGGGATCAACGCCTCCGGCGCGGTGTTCACGCTCGTCGTGACCTGCGTGGTCGCCTACACGAAGTTCACGAGCGGCGCCTGGGTCTCGATCGTGGTGGTGCTCACGATCATGGCCTTCTTCAAGCTCATCAACGGCCACTACAAGAAGGTCGCTGCGGGGCTGCGCACCGAGGCCGGCTACAAGCCGCGCCGGATGAACCACACCGTGGTCGTGCTCGTCGGCAACCTGCACCGAGGCACGCTGGAAGCGCTCGCCTACGCGAAGTCGCTCGCGCCGAACCACCTCGTCGCGGTGTCGGTCGTGTCCGACGACGACGAGGAACGCCGCATCCAGGACCAGTGGGCCGAGCGCGGCCTCGACATCTCGCTCGAGATCGTGCATTCGCCGTACCGCGAGCTTGCCGGGCCGGTGCTCAAGTTCCTCGACGAACTCGACGCGGTGTGGGACGACGACATCACCACCGTCGTCCTGCCCGAGTTCGTCGTGTCGAGTTGGTGGGGCAACCTGTTGCACAACCAGACCGCGCTGTTGCTGAAGGGCCGGCTGCTCTTCCGCCGGAACACGGTCGTCACCTCGGTGCCGTACCACCTCGACGCCTGATCCACCCTCGGTGACCTGCGACGGGAGGGCGGGGGCCGAGAGCATCAGGCGCGCGGCGGGCCTGCCGATGGATCCGGTGTGACCGCACGCGTGCTCGTCCTCTGCACGGGCAACATCTGTCGATCGCCGATGGCCGAGGTGTTGCTGCGGGCCCGGCTCGACGCGGCCGGTGTCGACGCCGAGATCGGCTCGGCGGGCTTGCTCTACGAGGGTCGGGCGGCGAGCGACGGGGCGCGCGCAGCGATGGCGGGCCGGGGGCTCGATCTCGAGGGCCACCGCAGCCGCACGATCGACGGCGCGATGGTCGCGGCCGCCGACCTGGTGATCGCGATGGAGCCGCGCCACGTGCGGGAGGCCGTCGCCGGCCACGATGCGGCCTGGTCGCGTGCGTTCACGCTGCGCGAGCTGTTGCGCCGTGCCGCCGCGGTCGGACCCCGCCAGGAGGAGGAGGATCTCGGCGACTGGCTCGGGCGGGTGGGCGCGGATCGCCGCCGGATCGAGCTGCTGGCCGACGACGACGAGCTGTCGGTCCTCGACCCCTACCGCCAGAGCCAGGCCGTGTACGACGACACCGCCGCCGAGCTCGACGCCCTCCTCGGCCGCCTCGTCTCGCTCGCCTGGCCGACCCCCGATCGCGTTCTGACGGCATCTCGTGGCCGTTTCGATGAGCTGCAGGCCGCAAAACAGGGAAACGCTCGGCGAACTTGAGATTTCGGGGGCACGAAACCTAGATTCCGGCCCATCGAAGCGATGGCGGAGTCCCTCACCAAGACCGAACGCGAGGCATTGAAGGCGATCTACCGCCTCACGCCCGACGACGGTGAAGCGCACACCGGTGCCGTCGCTGACCGGCTCGGTCTGTCGCCGGCGACGGTCACCGCGACCGTCAAGCGCCTCGCCGACCGCGGTCTCGTCGACCACACGCCCTACCGCGGCATCGCGCTCACCGGCATCGGGCGGCGGTGTGCGATCGGAGCAATCCGGCGCCACCGCATCGTCGAGCGGTTCCTCGCCGACATGCTCGGGTATGCGTGGAACGAGGCCGATCGCCTCGCGACCACGTTCGAGCACGAGTTGCCCCAAGAGGTCGAGGATCGCATCTTCTTGGCGCTCGACCGCCCCGACAGTTGCCCGCACGGATTCCCGATTCCGTCGAAGGCCACGGTCGTCATCCCGCACATGCCCCCGCTGTACGCGCTCGAGCCGGGCGAGATCGCGGTCGTCGCGGTTCCGGGGAGCACCGACCCGGAGATCATCGAGTTCCTCGACACGCTCGGGCTGCGCCCCGGCGTGACGGTGGAGGTCAAGGAGAAGCACCCGTTCGACGGCCCACTCGTGCTGCGCGTGGCCGGCATGGAACGAACCCTGGGGAGCACGGTTGCGAACCAGGTGTACGTGAGAAAGATCGCGTGAGATCCACGCGTCTGCACCAACGCGCGTGATCCCCACGCGTGATGAACCTGCGCGTGTGATCCACGCACCTCGAGAAGGAACGCAACGATGACCCAGCTGTTGGCCGCCGAGGGCGGGTACCAGGAATTCGTGCTGAAGGGGGGTGAGTGGTTCGTCCTCATCGGTTCGGCGCTGACGGCGCTGTTGGCGCTCGCCATCGGATTCTTCCTGATGAAGGGCGTCCTCGCCGCCGATGCCGGCACTCCGAAGATGCAGGAGATCGCGGCGGCGATCCAGGAGGGCGCGATGGCCTACCTGAAGCGCCAGTTCAAGACGATCGCCGTCATCCTCGTCCCGCTCGTCGTGATCGTCTTCGTGACGAGCACCGAGGTGCTCAAGCCCAACGGCGAGAGCGCGCTGAGCTTCGCTGAGTCAGGTTTGTTCCGGACGCTCGCGTTCATCGCCGGTTGCTTCATGTCGGGGCTCACCGGCTTCATCGGCATGGGGCTCGCGGTGCGCGGCAACGTGCGCACGGCCGCGGCCGCGAAGACCGGCTCGATGCCGGCCGCGCTGCAGGTCGCGTTCCGCACGGGTGGCGTCGCCGGCATGTTCACGGTGGGCCTCGGCCTCATCGGTGCGACGGTCATCATCATGATCTTCCAGAACACGAGCTCGGCGATCCTCATCGGTTTCGGGTTCGGCGGATCGCTGCTCGCGTTGTTCCTATAAATGCAGAAATATCCAAGTCAAATGGAAGT
>SXJQ01000175.1 GCA_005779345.1 Actinomycetota bacterium | reverse complement strand
GTCGTCGGGCACGCGCCAGCGTTGCCCGACGACGCCGGTTCGTGCTTTCACCGACATCGGGCACACTGAGTGGCCGAGACGGCGCTCGACGTGGGATCGTTCGGGGATGCGATACCGGAGCCTGGTGGTGGTCACGGCCGCGGCGACGATCCTCGGCGGATGTGCACTCGCGTGGGACGAGCGCGGTGGTCCGCGCCCCGACCACCCGTTCGTGGGTATCTGCTCCGACTGGTCGGTCCCCGCTGCCGATGCGAGCGGCAGCGGTCCCGCGGAGCTCGAACCGACCCTCGCGGAGCTCGATGCCATCGTGAATGCCGTCGACGCCGATGCGCCGCATCTCCTCGCCGACGCGTGCCTCCGCCTCAACCAGATCCAGGTGATCGGCAGCCACAACAGCGACCACGTGCGCGCCCAGGAACCGCTCTGGTCGGCGTTGTCGGCGTTCGACCCGGGCCTCGCAGCGAGCCTCGAGTACACGCACTCACCGCTCCCCGAGCAGTTCGACACCGAAGAAGTTCGCCAGATCGAGCTCGACGTGTTCGCCGATCCCGATGGCGGTCGGTACGCCGACCGCCACCTGAATCCGCTCCTCGGGTTACCGCTCGACCCGGGCATCCCGGAGCTGCACGAACCCGGATTCAAGGTCTTCCACGTGCAAGAGGTCGACTACGAGACGACGTGCCTCACCTTCGTGGCGTGCCTCCGTCAGATCGACGCGTGGTCCGACGCGCACCCGTCGCACCTGCCGATCGCGGTGCTCGTGGAGCTCAAGGACGACGTGATCCCCGACCCGATCGACGCCGGCTTCACCCAGCCGCTCCCGATCGGCGCTACCGAGATGGACGCGCTCGACGCGGAGATCCGGTCGGTGTTCGACGACGACGAGGTGCTCACCCCCGACGACGTGCGGTCCGGCGCGGCGACACTCGAGTCGGCGATCCTCACGCGCGGCTGGCCGACCCTGGCACAGACCCGCGGCCAGGTCATGTTCCTGATGGACAACGAGGGCGGGTACCGGTCGACCTATCTCGCCGGGCATCCGTCGCTCGCGGGTCGGATGCTCTTCACGAGCGCCGCTCCCGGCAATGCCGACGCTGCGTTCGTGAAGCGCAACGATCCGCTCGGGTCCAACACGGCCGCTATCCAAGATCTCGTCCGGCGCGGCTACATCGTGCGGACCCGCGCCGATAGCGACACCGTGCAGGCCCGCAGCGGCGACACGACCATGCGCGACGCCGCGCTCGCCAGCGGCGCGCAATGGGTCAGCACCGATTACCCCGTGCCGGGCCGGGCCGCGATGTTCGGGACCGATTATGCAGCCGTCATCCCCGACGGCAGCCCGGCGCGGTGCAATCCGCTGAACACCGGCCCGCGTTGCCGCAACGGCGCGCTCGAACGCCTCTAGTTGCCGCGTCGGGCGATGTCGCCGCGTTGGTCGATCGACCTCGCGCCGGCGTCACGAGGCGCCGGGTGCGAGGTGCAGGGAGCGGCTCGGGTCACCGTGATGATCCTCCGCACAGGATCTTCGAGGGCGACCACGCGATACAGGCGCGGGCTCGGCCGTCGTCGAGATCGATGTGGCGAGGCCGGCCGGCCGACGGTGGGGTGCTGCCCGCCTCGATCGCGCTGGCGTCCAGACCCAGGGCCGCGACGACTCGCTGCGCGATCTCGTACCGGCTGAGAGTCTCCGGGCCAGGGAGATGCCAAGTTCCAGCTCGCTCGTCCTGGCCGAGGAAGGCAATGCGCCAGAGCGCTTCGGCGACCTCCGGTGCGGATGCAGGCTGTCGCAGCTCGTCATCGAACCATGTTGTTCGCTCGTTGCGAGCCGCGTCGGACCGGATTTCGGCGACGACGTGATCGTCAGGATCGATCGACACGATGAGTGGCAGCCGAACGATGGCTGACCGTTCGGCACCTTCGGTCACGATCTGCTCGGCCTGCGCCTTCCACCGGCCGTAGTCCCAGACGGGATCCGGCGCGGTGTCCTCACCGAGCGGCGTTCCGTTGCCGGAGAACACGGCGTCGGTCGAGACGAAGAGGAGGCTCGCGCCAACTCCTCGCGCGGCGTCAACGACGTTCTGTGTCGCCGCGACGATCGATGCCTCATCGGGTGCATACGCCGCATGGATCACGAGCGACGGCCGGACACGGTGAACAGCAGCGACCGCCGCGCTGTGGTTCCGGAGGTCGGCGATGACTTCTCTCGAGCCTCCCAGGCGCTTCCGGTAGGTGAGCCCGACCACCTCGGCACCCACGGGGGTCGTGCGTTGGAGCCACGTCCCCAGCAGGCCCGAGGCACCCGTCAACAGCACGGTCCCGAGAGGCACGGCTCCATCCTACGAAGCAGCGACGGCTTCGCTTGGCGTCGACCGGGCATCGTCGTCGTGCCGCTCGCGAACTGAGCAGAGGTTGTCCGACGTGGCGCTAGTTGCCGAAGTCCCAGCCCAACCCGCCGTGGTAGCGGGAGAGGACGTTCTTGGCGATGAGGATGCGGTGGACCTCGTCGGGGCCGTCGGCGAGTCGCAACGTGCGCGCGCCCTGGTACATCCCGGCGAGCGGCAGATCGCCCGAAACGCCGGCCGCGCCCCAGACCTGGATCGCCCGATCGACGACGCGCTCGTACGCGGCCGGGACGAACACCTTGATCGCGGAGATGTCGGTGCGAGGGTCGAGGTCGGCCGCCATCTTCTCCGCGCAGTGGATCGTCATGAGCCGCGCGGCCTGGATGTCCATGTACGAGTCCGCGATGAACCCCTGCACGAACTGCTTGGTCTCGAGCAATCCACCGTGAACCTCCCGAACCATGGTGCGTTCGACCATGAGATCGAACGCACGCCACATCTGGCCGATGGAGTTCATGCAGTGGTAGATGCGGCCGGCGCCCAGGCGGTCCTGCGCCGCTTGATGCCCGCTGCCACGGCTGCCCAATTGGTTCTCGACGGGCACGCGCACGTCGTCGTAGATGATCTCGCAGTGGTCGCTCTCGACGCCCCAGACGGTGATCCCGCGCACGATGTTCACGCCCGGCGCGTCGCGCGGCACGATGATCTGGGTCATGCGTCCGTTGGCGTCACCGCCGTCGGCGTCCTCGGTGCGGCACATGACGATGAAGAAGTCGGCGCGCTTGCCGTTGCTCGTGAACCACTTGTGACCGTTGATGACCCACTCGTCGCCATCGCGGCGAGCGGTCGTGCGCAGCGATCGCGGATCCGAACCGGCCGCGTCGGGCTCGGTCATCGAAAAGCCCGACTCGAGTTTGCCCTCGATGAGCGGCACGAGCCACTGCGCCTTCTGGGCCTCGGTGCCGTACTTCACGAGGATCGACTGGTTGCCGGAGTTCGGTGCGACGACGCCGAACAGTGCGGCCGCGCCGACCGCGTAGGCGAGGACCTCGTTCATGTACGCGAGTTCGAGGAAGTCGAGACCGGCGCCGCCGTACTCGACCGGGAGGTGCGGTGCCCACAGGCCGGCCTGACGCACGACCGTGCGGATGTGCTCGCGACGGTCGCGGGCCTCGGCGATGTCGTCGGCCGTGAGCCGCGCGTTGGAGCGAGCTGCCCAGAGCAGGTTCTCATACGGGAGGATCTCGCGGTTCACGATTTGCGCGGTGAGCGAACGAATTTCGTTCACGCGTTCCGACAGCGTCGCGATCGGCTGCACGTTCATCAACATGTCGGGCTCCTCCGAGGTCGCGCGCGTCGCGACCGGCGGATCGTACGGCCAACGTGGGATCCGGCAGTACCGACGAAAGTCCCTCACGCGCCGAGGCCCGTAGTCTCCGGGGGATGAGCCCCTCCGATCGGCCCGCGATCCTCGGCGGGTCGCCGATCTGCGATGTGACCGCCTGGCCGCGGTGGCCTCAGTGGGACGCGACCGAGCGCGACGGGCTGATCGCCGCGCTCGAGACGGGAGCATGGTGGGCTAGTGATGGCGCCGCCGCCCAGTCGTTCGCCGACGACTTCGCGCGCTTCCAAGGCGCCGGGTATGCGTTGCCCTTCACCAATGGCACGCACACCATGGAGGCGGCACTCGCAGCATGCGACGTGGGTGAGGGCGACGAGGTGATCGTGCCCGGTCTGACCTTCGTCGCGACGGCGAGCGCGGTGCTCGCTGCCAACGCCGTTCCGGTGCTGGTCGACATCGACCCGGACGCGTTGACGATCGACATCGCCGCGGTCGACGCCGCGATCACGGCTCGGACGCGAGCAGTGATCGCGGTACATCTCGCCGGGAACGCCTGCGACCTCGACGCGCTCGTCGCGCTGTGCGCGCGACGCGACCTCCGTCTGATCGAGGACTGCGCGCACGCACACGGAACGTTCTGGCGCGGCCGCGGTGCGGGGAGCTACGGCGACTTCGGCAGCTTCTCGATGCAGCAGTCGAAGTTGTTGACCGCCGGCGAGGGGGGCGTGCTCATGGCCAATGATCCGGAACTCATGGAGCGCGCCTGGAGCTACTGGAACTGCGGGCGCGTGCGCGGCCGTCATTGGTACGACCACCCCGGGTACGGATCGAATCTTCGCATGACCGAGTGGCAGGGTGCGGTGCTCGCCGCGCAACTCGCCCGGTTCCCCGCTCAGAACCGCCGACGGAACGCGAATGCCAGGGCGCTCGACGAGCGTCTCGTGCAGATCCCGGGTCTGGCACCGCAGCGTCGGGACCCACGGATGGATTCGCAAGGCCACTTCTGCTTCGTGTTCCACTACGACGACCGCGAGTTCGCGGGCTTGAGCCTTCGTGGGTTCGAGGCCGCGCTCGCCGCCGAGGGCATTCCGCTCGGCGTGTCGTATCCGAGCCTCAGCACGCTCGGGATGTTCCGCGACGGGGTGTACGGCGCGCGCCTGCGCACGAGCGCGCCCGACCTCACCACGGTTTCGTTGCCGCGCTCGGAGCACGCGGCACGATCCACGGTGTGGATGGAACATCGGGTGCTGTTGGCCGACGGTGATGCGGTCGGGCGAGTCGCCGACGCGGCCGAACGAATTCGCTCCCACGCTGCCGCGCTCGTCCGCGCCTGAGCGCCGCCGGGGGCGGGATCAGGTGCGCTCGTCGACGGGGTCGACCGCGCGGAGGAGGCTCCGGTCGAGCTCGGCGATGCTGCGCGCGCCGCACAGTGCCATCGTGCGACGGACGTCGTCGGCGAGGAGCGTCAGCACGTGGTCGACGCCCGGCTCGCCGGCGGCCCCGAGCCCGTAGAGGTAGGCGCGGCCGGCGAAGCAGGCGCGCGCGCCGAGCGCGACCGCCTTGACGATGTCGGAGCCGCGCCGAACCCCGCCGTCACAGATGACCTCGACGGCATCGCCGATCGCGTCGACCACAGGAGCGACGAGCGAGAGGGCGGCGGGTGCGCCGTCGAGTTGGCGTCCGCCGTGGTTGGAGAGCGCGATCGCGTCGACGCCCGCGGTGGCGGCGAGGCGTGCATCGGCCACGGTCTGGATCCCCTTCAGCACGATCGGACCGTCCCAGATTCCACGGAGCCACTCGACGTCGGCCCAACCCAGGTCGGGATCGAACTGGGCGTTGACGTAGTCGGCGAGCGTGACCGCGGTTTCGCCCGCCGACGCGCGCGACGTGCCCGACGCACCCGAGGCCGCGCCGACGACGTTCGCGAAGCGGATCGGTTCGGACCGCACGAACTGCCAGGTCCACGCCGGGTGGATCGCTCCGTCGATCAGGGTCGAGGGGCCGATCGCGGGCGGCAACGAGAAACCGCGCCGAACGTCGCGTTCGCGGCGGCCGAACACCGCGGTGTCGACGGTGAGGACGAGAGCTTCGTAGCCATTCGCCGCGGCGCGCTCGACCATTTCGCGGACGAGCCCGCGGTCGCGCCACACGTAGACCTGGAACCACTGGGGCCCGTCGGCGGCGGCGGCGACCTCCTCGATCGAGCGCGTCGCCAACGTCGAGAGCACGTACGGGATCCCCGAGCGAGCGGCCGCGCGTGCGACCGCCAACTCTCCCTGGGCGTCGGCAATGCGCGAGAAGCCGGTCGGTGCGAGCGCGAGCGGCAACGGGAGCGACCTGCCGAGCAAGGTGGTCGACGTGTCGACATCGCCGACTCCGCGCAACACCCTCGGAGCAAATCCGATCGCGCGGAACGCCGCCGTGTTGGCGGCGAGGGTCACCTCGTCTTCGGCACCCCCGTCGATGTAGTCGAACACGCCACGGGGGAGGCGACGTCGAGCGAGGCGCCGGAGGTCGCCGACCGACGCGGCGCGGCGCAAGCGGCGAGCACGCCGATCGAGCGCGGGCCGATCGAAACGCACCACCGATCGCAAGGTCTCGAACACGGCCGAATCCTCGCGCGCCGGAGCGCTCGCGAGCGCGGCCGGGACCACCGTGAGGAGCGGCGGCGGCCACGGTTCGATACGGTCGGCCCGGCGTTGCCCGTGCCGGATCCGAGATCGAGGAGCACTCGTGGCCGACTACACCCCGCCCGCATCGGCCTCCGCGGCCAAGGCGCGGGCGCTCGTGGGTTCCCACCGTCATCTGATGCCCAATCGCGTGGAGACCTTCGAACAACTCGGCCTGTCGCTCGTGATCGGCCGCCGTGAGGGCTACCGGTTGTGGGACGTCGACGGCCGCGAGCTGCTCGACTTCCATCTCAACGGCGGGACGTTCAACCTCGGCCATCGCAACCCCGACCTGATCGCGACCCTCGTCGGTGCGCTCGACCACTACGACATCGGCAACCACCACTTCCCGTCGGCGCCGCGGGCGGAACTCGCCGCCGACCTGGCACGGGTGTCGCCCGGCGGACTGCTCGATCGCGTGGTCCTGACTCCGAGCGCGTCGGAGGCCATCGACGTCGCGATCAAGTCGGCCCGGCGTGCGACGGGCCGGCGCCGGATCGTCGCGTTCGACTGCGCGTATCACGGCCGATCGGGACTGTCGGGGGCGGCCGGGAACCCGCGCGACGCGGCGGCGTTCTTGTCGGACCTTCCCGACGAGTTCGTCACGGTGCCGTATGGCGATCTCGATGCAGCCGACGCGGCCCTCGCTCGCGACGACATCGCGGCGTTCCTCGTCGAGGTCATCCCCGCGACGGCGGGGTTCGCGCTCCCGCCCGCCGGCTACTACCCGGAGTTGCGGCGGCTCTGCGACGAACACGGCACGCTCCTGATCGCCGATGAGGTGCAGACAGGATTGGGGCGCACCGGCGACGTCTGGGCGATCGAAGGGTTCGGCGTCGTGCCCGACGCGCTCGTGACGGGCAAGGGCCTGTCGGGCGGTCTCTACCCGGTTGCGGCCGCGCTGCTCGGGGCGCGCGCCGGTGCCTGGCTCGACACCGACGGCTGGGGATACGTGTCGACGTTCGGCGGTTCCGAACTCGGCAGCGTTGTCGCGCGGCGTGCGCTCGAGTTGTCGACCACGCCCGCGGCGCTCGCGAACGCGCGGCACATGGGGACCTACTTCCGAACGGGCCTCGAAGCCGTCGCCGAACGCCACCCGGGCCTCGTCGAGGTGCGCGAGCGCGGTCTCGTGATGGGCCTGCGCTTCGCCGACCCGCGCGGCGCACTGCGAATGGCACCGGCGTTGTTCGAGCAAGGCGTCTGGGCGATGTTTGCCGGCTTCGATCCCTCGGTCATCCAGTGGAAACCTGGGCTGCTCGTCGACGAGGCCTATGCCGACGACGCGATCGCACGCGTCGAGCGGGCACTCGTCGCGCTCGAGTCCGGCTCCGGTGCGACAGCGAGACCGCGAGGATCGCGATGAGCGCGATGAGCGGACCCACGGCCGATTCCTTCTACGACCTGCCGACCGAGACGCAGATCGAACGCGTCCGTGGCCTCGCCCGCCGCGCGCTCCCGGAGTGGGGGATCGACAGTTCGGTCGAGCTACCCCTGGTGGCCGAACGTGAGAACGTCGTGTTCCGGATCGACGGTCCCCCCGCTGCGGGGTTCGCCGTGCGCGTCCACCGCGCGGGATACCACTCCGACGCTCAATTGTGGTCGCAGATCGTGTGGGCGCGAGCGCTGAGCGCCGACGGTGTGATCCACACCGCCGAGGTCGTCGACACGACCGCGGGCGCGGCGTTCGCGATCGCGGAAGCCGCGGGTGTGCCCGAACCGCGCCAGGTGACGTTGCTGCGGTGGGTGCCGGGGACGCCGCTGGCCGACCTCGGAGGTGGCGACGCCGCGGTGCTCGAGCAACTCGGCGTGTTGATGGCAACGCTGCACGACCACGCGAGTCGGTGGGAGCCACCCGCAGGCTTCGACGTCTTGCGTTGGGACGTCGACGGTCTCGTCGGCGACGCTCCCGAATGGGGGCGCTTCTGGGAGTGCGCCGATCTCGATCCCGACGAGCGCTCCGACCTCGTCGCGTTCCGCGACCGAGCCCGCGCCGAGCTGCGCGAATGGGGTGAGGCGCCCGACCGGTTCTCGCTCGTCCACGGCGACTTCCTGCCCGAGAACCTGCTCATCGATCGTGACGAGACCGTCACGCTCCTCGACTTCGACGACTGCGGATTCGGCTGGCACCTCTTCGACATCGCGACGGCGCTGGCGATGCCGTCGCTGCGCCGCGACTTCCCGGAGCTGCGCGACGCGTTCGTGGGTGGCTACCGAACGCGCCGCGCGCTTCCCGACGAACACCTCGCGCGGCTGCCGCTCTTTCTCGCGTTGCGCGCGGCGACCTATGCCGGCTGGATGCATACACGCGCGCACACGGCGTTCGCCCAGGCGGTCGGGCCGATGGTGATCGACGCGGCAGTCGCGACCGTGCGCGACTACCTGGCCACCCCGCCCGCTGGTCAGGACCGCGGTCGCTCGCCGGTCGGGTCGTAGCGCGGCCGCAGCGAGAGCGTGGCGGCGACGCGCGTGTCGTTGACATCGCAGGCCCACGTGCCGGACTCGATCCATGCCTTGGTGACGGCGATCCCGGGTTCGAGCATGGCGAGCCCGACCGACCGGCCGAGCGTGTGGCCGTACGCACCCGTGCGGACGTACCCGACCGCGCGGCCGTCGCGCAGCACCGGTTCGCCCCCGTAGAGCAACGGGGCGGGATCCTCGAGCGCGACCTGCACGAGTCGACGGACCGGCGGGGTGGTGGCGGCCGCGACGATCGCGTCCCTGCCGCGAAAGTCGTGCGCGTCGAGGTCGACGGTGAACATCAGACCGACCTCGATCGGCGTGTCGAAGTTGTCGACGTCGTGGGTGTAGTCGCGATTCGCCTTCTCCATGCGCAGACTCTCGAGCGTCGCCAACCCGATGAGGCGTAGGCCGAGGCCGTCACCGGCGGCGACGATCGCGTCGAACACCGAGACCCCGAACTCCGCCGGGACGAACAGCTCGAAGCCGAGCTCACCGCTGTAGGTCATGCGTTGCGCATGGACGCGCGCGTAGTGGACGTCGATCGTCCGCATCGATTGGTAGGGAAACGCCGCGGCGGTGAGGTCGGCGTCGGTGATGCGCGCGAGCAGGTCGCGCGATCGCGGCCCCTGGAGGTTGAGGATCGTGAACGCCGAGGTCACGTCGGTGACCACGACCCGCAGCTCTGGAGCGAGGTGCCGACGGAGCCAGGCCTCGGTGCGCGTGATCGTCTCGGGCCCGCACACGACCATGAAGCGATCGGCAGCGTGGCGCGTGATCGTGATGTCGGCTCTGATACGACCGCGATCGTCGAGCGCGACGGTGTAGCGACACGCGCCGACCGCCAGCCGCTCGATGTCAGCCGCGGCCCAACCACCGAGGAAGCGCGCGGCGTCGGCGCCCTCCACCCAGAACTTGCCCATGAACGTGAGGTCGATGAGCCCGACGGCTTCGCGCACGGCCCGATGCTCGGCCTCGTGTCGGGACCACCACGCGGCACGTCCCCAGGTGAGGTCCGCGTTCGGACGAGAGTCGTCGAGCGGAGCGAACCATTCCGGATACTCCCAGCCGACCACGTCGACGAAGTGCGCGCCTGCCGCGGCGAGCCGGTCGTGAACGGGTGAGCGCCGACCGCCGCGAGCAGTCGTGAACGAGTAGTTGGGCCACGCCGCGTCGCCGAAGAGGACGCCGAGCGACTCGACGATCCGGTGTTCGAGGTAGCGCGACGAGTTCTGGTGGGGCGACAGGCGAGCCGGGTCGATCTCGACGACATCGGTCGGTGGTTCGCCGTCGACGATCCACTGCGCGAGGAGTTGCCCGACACCACCGCCGAGGAGGATGCCGAGCGAGTTCAGGCCGCACGCAACCCAGAAGTTGCGCAGGTTCGGCGCCTCGCCGATCAACGGGTTGAGGTCGGGGACGAAGCTCTCGGGACCGCAGAAGAACGTGCGGATTCCGGCGTCGGCGGCGACGGGGATCCGTTCCATGGCGCGTTGGGCGAAGGGGACGATCCGATCCCAATCCGGTTCGAGCGTCGCGAACGGCACGTCGGTCGGCGGCGACCGGAAACCTCCGGGCGTCGCGGGCGACCAAACCTTCGCGACCGGCTCGAACAGCCCGACCATGAGACCGCCGGTCTCCTCGCGGAAGTAGCCGTGGCGATCGGGGTCCTCGAGGATGGGCAGCGTCCGCTCGACCCCGGCGATCGGTTCGGTGATCACGTAGTAGTGCTCGGCGGCCTGCAGCGGCAGGTCGACACCCGCGAGCCGTCCGACCGCGCGGCCCCAGAGCCCCGCGCAGTTCACGACGTGTTCAGCCTCGATCTCGCCCTGGTCGGTGACGACTCCGGTCACGTGCGCCCCGGCCGTGCCTCCACTTACCGTGCGCCCACTTGCCGTGCGCACACCGGTGACCGCGACGCCTTCGACGATGCGGACGCCGAGCCGGCGCGCCCCCTTGGCGAACGCCATGGTCACGTCGGCGGGATTGGCGCGCCCCTGATCGGGATAGAAGAAGCCGCGCTCGAGGTCGTCGTGGCGCGCCGGTGGCCACAATCCGGCGATCTCCGACGGACCGACCTCGTGACTATCGAGCCCGAACAACGCCTGGAAGCGCGCGTCACGTCGTTGCGCCTCCGCGCGCTCCTTGGTCGCCGCGACCTGGAGGTAGCCGACCTCGGAGTACCCGGTCGCCTGCTCGGTCTCGGCCTCGAGCACGTCGCGGTAGAGGTGGCGGCTGTGCTTGAACATCTCGAGGTACGTCTCGGAGTGGAATCCGCCCGCGACGATCAGGCCGGCCGCATGCCAGGTGGTTCCCGACGTCAGTTGGTGTCGTTCGAGCAACACGACATCGGTGACGCCGAGATGCGCGAGGTGGTAGGCGACGCTGGTGCCGATCACACCGCCACCGATGACGACGACGCGCGCTCGTGACGGAAGCGACGGCGTGGTTGCCATCGGCGATCAGCGCTCGCCGCGCGTGCGACGGACGCGAGCGCCGGTACGCGCCCAGGTGTTCGCGACCGGCGACCGCGCCTCCTTGGTCACGACCGATGCGCAGTTCCGTCCGGCGACGCCCATGACGCCGCCGCCGGGATGCGTCCCCGCGCCGCAGAGGTAGAGGCCCTTGATCGGTGTGCGGTAATCGCCGTAGCCGGGAATCGGACGCAGCGAGAACATCTGGTCGGGGCTCATGTCGCCATGGCTGATGCTCCCGCCGATCAGGCCGTAGCGATCCTCGAGGTCGCGTGGCCCGAGCACTTCGATGTGCTCCACGGAGTCAGCGAAGCCGGGGCAGTGCTCGTCGAGCAGGCGTGTCACGCGTCGGCCGTAGTCGTCGCGTTGGGCATCCCATTGCTCGGCAGTGAGATCGGCGGGCGCGAACTGTGTGAAGCAGAGCGCGAGGTGCCGACCGTCGGGGGCGAGCGTCGGGTCGAGCGCCGTGGGGAACACCATCTCGACGTACGGCGCCTCGGAAGCGCGCCCGTACTTCGCGTCGTCCCACGCCCGTTCGAGGTATTCGATCGAGGGCGAGATCGCCATGATGCCGGTGTGCGGGTCGCCCGGCACCGGCCCGGTCCACGCGGTGGGTCGGGGGAGTTCCGACAGAGCGAAGTTGACCTTGACGGAACCCGACCGGGAGCGGTACCGGCGGATGTCGCGGATCACGTCGTCGGGGAGGTGGGCCTCGCCGACGAGGTCGAGGTAGGTGGTGGTCGGGTGCGCGTTCGACACCACCCGCGTCGCGTGGAGCAGCGTGCCGTCGGCGAGCTCGACGCCGGTGGCCCGCTCGCCCGAAACGACGACCCGTTCGACCTCGACACCGGTTCGGATCTCGACACCGGCGGCGCGGGCCGCTGCCGCCATTGCGTTGCTGATCCCGCTCATACCTCCCTTGACCGCGCCCCAGGCCCCCGGCTGACCGTCGATCTCACCGAACCAATGGTGGACGAGCACGTAGGCCGATCCGGGACACATCGGGCCGGTCCACGCGCCGAGGATCGCCTGGGTGCCGAGCGCGCCCTTGACGCGATCATCGTCGAACCATTCGTCGAGCAGGTCGGCCGCGGAGATCGTGAACAGCCGGACGAGGTCGGCGATGTCGCGCCCCGACCACTTGCGGAGCCGTGTCGCGAGCGCGCCCCACTTGGCGAGTTCGCGGAGGTGCAGGTTCGGCGGGACGACGAACATGAGCTCGTGCAGCATCTCGCCGAAACGGGCGAGCGACGCATCGAACTCGAGGTACGCCTCGGCGTCGTGCGCGTTGAACCGCGCGATCTCGGCGGCGGTGCGGCGCGCATCACCCCACAAGGTGAGGGAGGTTCCGTCGACTGCCGGTACGTAGTAGTCGGGCGCGAGGATCGTGACCTCGTAGCCGTGACGCGCGAGGTCGAGCTCCGCGACGATCTTGGGGGGCACGAGGCTGACGACATAGGCCGCGGTCGACACGTGGTAGCCGGGCCACGGTTCGTCGGTGACCGCGGCCCCGCCGACCTGGTCGGCGCGTTCGAGCACCAACACGTCGAGACCGGCGCGCGCGAGGTACGTCGCGCATGCGAGGCCGTTGTGCCCGCCCCCGACCACGATCACGTCGCGGGAACCGGTCGCGGCGCCGACCCGTGGGCGCCCGTTCACCTGTGGACCCCGCGCCATCGACATGTCGTGTCGCTCCTTCTCCGGGATCTGTGGATCCCTGGGCCGGTTCATCCGGGACCCGTGCGTCGCCGGCACTGCCGGCGCAGCATAGATACTGGCTCGCCGGTCAGTAGCGGAACTCGCAGGTGCCGCGGGCAGCCCGATACGTTGTCGAGCCATGCGCAGGACGATCTTCGACGAGGACCACGACCTGTTCCGCCAGAGCGTGCGACAGTGGGTCGAGGCCGAGATGGTGCCTCACCATGCCGACTGGGAGAAGGCCGGCATCGTGCCGAAGTCGGTGTTCCGGCGGGCCGGCGAGCTCGGCTTCCTCGGCATGGCGGTCCCCGAGGAGTACGGCGGTGGCGGCGTCGACGACTTCCGTTTCAACGCCGTGATGTCGGAGGAGTTCGCCCGCGCCGGGGTCGCGTCGTCGGGCCTCGGAATCATGCTGCACAACGACACCTGCCTGCCGTACTTCTTGGAGGGTGCGACCGAGGAGCAGCGGGGGTACGTTTTGCAGAAGGACTTCATCGGACATTGCTGGCAGGATGGATTTCTCGCCGAGCAACAGGTCGCCCCGAAGTCCATGATTGCCTGATTGAAGTCATAGCCCTTCCCGCGCGGGATCAAGGCTTCCGACAGCTGCCAGAGCTTCGGCCTCTGCGTCTTGGGATCGCCCTTGGCCAGAAACACCCGATGCAGGACCCGAATCACGTTCGTATCTAGGATCGGCGCATCCTCGTTGAAGGCGAAGGACCGGATCGCACCGGCCGTATAGCGGCCGATTCCCTTGAACGACAGGAGCTCTTCTGCATCGTTCGGAAGCTGGCCACCGTACCGTTCCACCGTCTCGCAGGCGATACTATGCAGCCGCTCAGGCCTGATATTGTAACCGAGCGGATACCAGGTCTTCTTTACATCGGAAACCCGCGCATCGGCCAGCTCCTCAAAGCTGGGATACCGGTCCAGGAACTCGTGGTATTTCGGAATCACCCGATCGACCTGGGTCTGCTGCAACATCACTTCAGAGACCAGAATATGGTAGGGATCGGAGGTCTTCCGCCAAGGCAGATCGCGGCCATGCGTGGCATACCACTTCAATAGCCGCGTCTGAAAACGGCGTTTCGAGGAGGGATCGAGCCGGAGTTGCTTCTTCGCGCCCTTCTTCATCCGCTAAGGCTGCGGGGGGAGCTGCCCCGCCTTAACCGCCAGCACCGTCACATCAAAGTGCAGGGTCTTTCCTGCGAGCGGATGGTTGAAGTCCAGCACCACCGTGTCCTCTTTGACTTCCTTCACGATGGGAAAGGCGGTCGATCCATCGGCAGATCGCCCCTGAAGCTGCGCGCCGACCTTCTGCGC
>SXJQ01000174.1 GCA_005779345.1 Actinomycetota bacterium | reverse complement strand
GCTCGGCGGGCCACTTCTTTCCCCCACCAGAGCCGTACGTTGAGCGGTCCGGCGTGTTCCACCCGCCGGACCGCTCAACGAAGGCCGTTCGCGCCCGGCGCCGAAATCTGACGGTGCGTTAGATTCGGCCGCCTATGACACTGGTGGTGCAGGGACGACACGACGGACGGCTCGCGGTGGTGACCGGCGCGGGCTCGGGACTCGGGCGCGCGACCGCGCAGCGACTCGCGGCCGAGGGGGCCCGGGTGGCCTGCCTCGACATCGCCGAGGGCGCAGCGAAGGAGACCGCTGAGGGCATCGGCGACGCCGCGACCGCCCATGCCTGCGATGTGAGCGACCCCGCGTCGGTCGCGGCGGCCGTCGACGCGGCGTCGGCCGATCTGGGCGGTCTCGACCTCGCGGTCACCTGCGCCGGGATCGGCAAGCTCGCCCACAGCCATGAGCAGCCGTTCGAGGAGTGGAGCCGGATCGTGGGGGTCAACCTCACCGGCACGTTCCTCGTCGCCCAGGCCGCGCTGCGGCACATGCTCGCCGGGGGCCGAGGCCGCATCGTCACGGTCGCGAGCAACGCCGGGCTCATGGGGCAGCCGTTCAGCGCCGCGTACTGCGCGTCGAAGGGCGGGGTCGTCAACCTCACTCGGGCGCTCGCCGACGAGTACATCAAGCGCAACATCACCGTGAACTGCGTTGCGCCCGGCGGGATGGAGACGCCGCTCCAGGGCGCGTTCGCGAACTCGATCCCCGAGGGCGCGTCGTGGAAAGACCTGCGCAAGTCGATGACCCCGATGGGTAACAGCACGCCCGACGAGGTCGCTGCAGTGATCGCGTTCGTGGCGTCCGACGAGGCGCGCTACATGACCGGTTCCATCGTCTCGATCGACGGTGGGCTGACGCTCTGATGCCGGGGGGACCCACGATGCCGGACGGACCGAAGATGCTCGACGACGCGAAGTCGGTCTGGGAGCTGATCGAACGGCGGGCCGAACTCACACCGGATCGCACGATGCTGTTCGCCGGAGATCGCTCCGTGAGCTTCGCCGAGTACCGCGATCTCGTCGAGCGCGCGGCCGCGGGTTGGCATGCACTGGGAGTCGGCGCGGGCGTACACGTGAGTTGGCAACTGCCGACCTGGGTCGAGTCGGCCGTGCTCGTCGGCGCGTTGTGCCGCCTCGGCGCGATCCAGAACCCGATGCTGCCGATCTACCGCCACCGCGAGATCAGCTTCATCACCCAACAGCTCGGGACGCAGTTCCTCATCACGCCGAGCACCTGGAACAACTTCGACTTCCAAGCGCTCGCGGCGCAGGTCGCGAACGAGCAAGGCGGTCGGCCGACCAACGTGGTCGCCGACCAGTGGAACCCCGACGGCGACCCCGCGACACTGCCCCCGCCGCCCGCGACGTTCGCGTCGCGTGCCGACGACCCCGTGCGCTGGATCTTCTACACGTCGGGCACCACGAGCGACCCGAAGGGCGCGCAGCACACCGACCGCAGTGTGATGCAGGGCGCGATCGGCTACGCCAAGAAGACCCAGGTGCGCGACGACGACATCGCGATCGTCGCCTTCCCCTTCACGCATGTCGGCGGGGCGATCATCGGCGTCTTCACGCCATTGCTCACGGGCTCGACCGCGGTGCTGATGGAGGCGTTCACGCCCCAACTCGCGACCGAGCTCATCGGACGTCATCGCGTCACGCTCGGCAACGGTGCCCCCGCGATCCACCAGATGCTCATGGCCGAGGCGACCGACCACCCCGAGGCCTACGCGCACGTCCGCGCGTTTCCCGGTGGCGGATCGCCGAAACCACCGTTGCAGCACGACGAGATCCGCGAGATCGTGCCGAGCGCGGTCGGCGGCATCACGAGCGGGTACGGGTTGACCGAGGCACCGATCCTCAGCCAGACCGATATGGATGCGGCCGACGACAGCAAGGTCAAGGGTGAGGGCACGCCGACGGAGTCGGTCACGATCAAGTTGATCGACCGCGACGGCAACGAGGTCGCCCAGGGCGAGGAGGGCGAGATCGTCGCCACCGGCAACCAGGTGATGCGCGGCTACACCGACCCGTCGCTCGACGCCGGGGCGTTCACCGCCGACGGCTTCTTCCGCACGGGCGACCTCGGGCGCTTCCTCCCCGACGGAACGATCGTCATCACCGGGCGGATCAAGGACATCATCATCCGCAAGGGCGAGAACGTGTCGGCAAAGGAGGTCGAGGACTGCCTCTACACGCACCCCGACATCGCCGATGTCGCGGTGTTCGGCATCCCTGACGTGGAGCGCGGCGAGATGGTCGTCGCCGCGATCCAGCTCCGACCCGACGTCGCCGAACCGACGGTCACCGCGGTGTTCGAGCACTGCCGGGGAGCCGGGCTCATGGCGCAAAAGGCGCCCGAGCGGCTGATGTTCGTGGCGACGATGCCGCGGAATCCGAGCGGCAAGGTGCCGAAGCACGAGCTGCGCAAGCAGCTCCTCGGGCACTGAACGATGGGCACGGTCTGCGTCACGGGTGCGGCGTCGGGGCTCGGCCGCGCACTCGTCGATCGGCTCCGCGACGACGGCCACCGTGTGATCGCCGTCGACCTGCACTCGGTCGAGATCGCGGCCGACCTCGCCACGACGGGTGGGCGAGCCGCGGCGGTCGCCGGGGTGCTCGAGCGCTGCGACGGCGTGCTCGACGGCGTCGTGCCCTGCGCGGGACTCGGCCCGCAGCACCCGTCGCCGAGCATCGTCGCGATCAACTATTTCGGTGCGCAGGCCGTGCTCGACGGGCTCACCGAGGCGCTCGCCTCGGGTGACGGCGGTGCTGCGGTCATGATCTGCTCCAACTCCACGACGCTCACGCCCGGCGCCGACGGCGAGGTCGCGCAGGCCTGCGTCGACGGTGACGAACCGCGAGCGCTCGCGCTCGCTGCCGATCTCCACCCGGCGGTCGCGTACGCCGCGTCGAAGGTCGGAGTCGGTCGATTCGTGCGTCATCGCGCGGCGACGCTCGGGCCGCGCGGCGTGCGCATCAATGCCGTGGCTCCGGGGCCCTTCCTCACCCCGCTGCTGCAAGAAGGTCTCGACGACCCCGCGACCGGCGACCTCATCCGCGGCCTGCCGATTCCGCTCGGCCGCGTGGGCGAGCCGGCCGACATCGCCGCGGTCGTCGCGTGGTTGCTCTCCGACGAAGCGCGTTACGTGCACGGCAGCACCCTGTTCGTCGACGGCGGAATCGACGCGCTCCTCGCGCCCGACCGCTTCCCCTGATCGTTCGTCAGGCCCATTCCTGATCGCGAGCTCGCCCACCGGATCGGAGTCCTCGATGGATGTCAGTGTGACGGTGTCGGGGTTCTCCCGGCTCTTCGACAACGACTTCGCTCGCGTGTTCGACGCGGCGCGGGTGATCGATGCGGCCGGTGCGACGACGCTGGTCCTCGCCGACCACGTCGTCATGGGCGATCGCACCGACCGGTACCCGTTCGGGACGTTCCCCTACGGCCCCGACGAACCGTGGCCCGAACCACTCACCCTGCTGGCCGCGATCGCCGCCGTCACCGCGCGCGTGCGGCTCGGAACCGGCATCGTGCTCGCGCCGTTGCGTGCCCCCGCGCTGCTCGCCAAGACGTGCGCGACACTCGACCAGATCAGCGGCGGTCGGCTCGATCTCGGGGTCGGACCGGGCTGGCAACGCGAGGAGTACGCGGCGTGCGGGCTCGAGTGGTCGCAACGCTGGTCGTTGCTCGACGACGGACTGTCGGCGTGTGCGGCGCTGTGGACGCGTCCGGCACCCGTGGAGTTCGCGTCCGAGACCCTGACCTTCGGGCCGACGTGGTGCCTCCCGCAACCGATCCAACGCGCGCCGATCACCGGCATCCCGTTGCTGTACGGCATGGCCGCGACCCCCGCGCACGTCGCGCGGATCGCACACCTCGGCGCTGGCTGGCTCCCGATCCACACGACGACCCCCGACGAGCTCGGCGCCGGCGTCGCGGCGCTGCGCGCTGCGTTCGTGTCGGCGGGTCGAGATCCGGCGACGCTGCGAGTCCGCGCTTCGGCGCGGGTGAAACTCGACGATCACGGACGCATCGCGATCGACGAGACGCGCTCGGCGAACGAGCACCTCGCGAGCCTCGGCGTGACCGAGGTCGCCGTCGGACTCGGTCGTCATGCCACCGACGCGTCGGAGCTCGAACGGTTCGTTGCCGACGCGGTCGTCGCATTCACGGCACTCTGACCGGGGACCTTCGGTGGAGATCGAGTTCCGGGGTTCGCCAGGTCCGTCGCTCGGCGTCGAGATCGAGACGATCATCGTCGACCGCTCCACCCGGGCGCTCGCGAACCGGGCCACCGAGATCATCCCGATGCTCGCAGGGAGCGACGCCTCGGGGATCCATCCGAAGGTGAAGCACGAACTGTTCGAGTGCACGCTCGAGGCGATCACCGGGATCTGCGCGACGGTCGCGGAGGCGCGGGCCGATCTCGCCGCGACGCTCCTCGAGATCGATGCGGTGTTGCGGCCGCGCGACCTCGCGTTGTGCTGCGCCGGGGCGCACCCCTTCACGCATTGGCGCGATCTCGTGCTCAGCCCCGACACTCGGTACCACGCGCTCGTCGAGCAGCTGCAGTGGACCGCGCGCCGGCTCGCGATCTACGGCATCCACTACCACGTCGGTGTGCCATCGGGTGCCCACGCGGTGGCCATCACGAACTCGCTGGCGTTCCACGTCCCGTACTTCCTCGCGTTGTCGGCGTCGAGCCCCTATTGGCACGGACTCGACACCGGGATGGCGAGCTGTCGCACCAAGGTGTTCGAGTCGTTGCCGACCGCCGGGTTGCCGCCGCGCCTTGCCGACTGGGCCGACTTCGAGCGCTTCATGGAAACGCTCGTGACCGCGGGCGCGATCACGACGATCCGCGAAGTGTGGTGGGACGTGCGCCCACACCCCGACTTCGGCACGGTCGAGTTGCGCATCTGCGACGGCATGCCGACCCTGACCGAGGTCGCGGCCGGTGCCGCCCTCGCCCAATGCCTGGTGCTGTCGCTCACCGAGCGCATCGACGCGGGGGAGCCGATCCCGGCGGCACGCGACTGGACGCTCCGACAGAACAAGTGGCTCGCCGCGCGCTACGGCAGCAGTGCCGAGATCATCGTCGACGAGGCGGGGAACCGACGCCCGATCCGTGACGCGACCGACGAGCTCGTCGCGTCGCTCGCTCCGTTCGCGGCGCGGCTCGGGTGTGCGGCGGAACTCGCGTCGATCCCGGGCCTCATCGCCGCCGGCCCGAGCTACGCGCGCCAACACGCGGAGTTCGCTCGGACCGGCTCGCTCGAGGCGGTCGTCGACCTGTTGGTCGCCGAACTCGAGGCGGACCTCGGTCTCGGCCGCAGCTAGCGTTCGGCGGATGACTGGCGACGAGCTCGCGCCGCAGTGGCTCGACGCGTTCTGCGACGCGCACCGCGAGGAGCTGGTCGCGTTCCGGCGGCGTTTGCACTCCCAACCCGAGCGCAGCGGCGAGGAGTTCGCCACCACCGAAGCTGTCGCCGAACGGCTGCGGGTCGCCGGCCTCGCGCCGCAGGTCCTCGCCGGCGGTACCGGGATCATCTGCGACATCGGGACCGCCGCCGGGCCGCGCGTCGCGCTGCGCGCCGACCTCGACGCGCTCGCCATGCACGACGACAAGGCCGTCGCCTACCGATCCCAGGTCCCGGGCCTCGCGCATGCGTGCGGTCACGACGTCCACACGACGGTCGTGCTCGGCGCCGGGTTGGCGCTGGCGCGTCTCGCGGCCGACCGTGGGCTCGACGGCTCGGTCCGTCTCATCTTCGAACCGGCCGAGGAGACGGTGCCCGGCGGCGCGGTCGACGTCCTCGCGGCGGGCGCGCTCGACGGGGTCGACGCGATCTTCGCCGTGCACTGCGAACCCAAGCTCGAGTCCGGCCGAATCGGCGTGCGACCCGGCCCGATCACGAGCGCCGCCGCCATGATCGAGATCCACCTCCACGGCCCCGGCGGGCACACGGCCCGCCCACACCTCACAATCGATCTCGTCGCGGTCGCGGGTCGCCTTGCCGCGGAACTCCCCGGTCGGGTCGGCGACGCCTCGGCGGCCGCGCTGCTCCTCGTGTTCGGCGCGATCAATGCGGGTGATGCCGCCAACGTGATTCCTGCGCATGCGGCCGTACGCGGCACCGTGCGCACGCCCGATCGCGAGGCCTGGGCGGGAGCACGCGCCCTGGTCGAACACGAGGTCGCCGAGCTGCTTGCGGCCACCGGCGTCGAGTGGCGACTCGACTACGAGGCCGGTGTCCCGCCGGTCGTGAACGATCGAACGGCGACCGAGATGCTCGCGAGGGCGGCGCGGTGCGTCGTCGGCTCGGCCGCGGTCGTGGAGGCACCACAGAGCGCCGGTGGCGACAGCTTCGCGTGGTACCTCGACCGCATCCCTGGTTCGTATGCGCGTCTCGGTACCCACGACCCGGCCGATCCCGAGCACCTCGACCTCCACGCGGGAACGTTCGACATCGACGAACGTTCGATCGAGATCGGGGTGCGGCTCCTCGCGACCGTCGCAACCCAACGCATCGCCGCCATCGCGACCTCGGCAGGGCCCTCAGGCGCGAGTTCGAGCCCCGGCGCCTGAGGAACTGCGTGCCTCGACCACGAGCGCGTCGAACAGCCGTTGTTGCACGGGGTCGGTCGACGCGGTGTCTTCGGGATGCCACTGCACGGCGACGAAGAAGCGATCGGTCGACGGGTCGAGTTCGCACGCTTCGATGATGCCGTCGGGGGCACGCGCGACGACGCGCAGGCCCGGTGCGAGACGGTCGACTGCCTGGTGGTGGTGGCACGAACCGCGTGTCGATGTCGTGCCGATCGCCGACGCGAGGCGCGACGACGCGTCGAGGTCGAACGTGTGCAATCGTGCGCCATCGTCGACCGCGGGTGTGCCGTGCGGTGCGACGCCGGGATCCTCGGGGATGTGCTGGTGCAGCGATCCGCCGAGCGCGACGTTCAGCACCTGGAGCCCGCGACAGATCGCGAGGACCGGGATCGACGAGGCGTGTGCCGCACGTGCCAGCTCCAACTCGAACGCGTCGACGACCGCGTCGAGGCCGTACACCGTGCTGTGCGCGACCTGACCGTAGGTCGCGGGGTCGAGGTCGGGGCCCCCGGTGAGGACGAGCGCGTCGATCCGCGTCAGGAGATCGGCGGCCACTCCGGCTCGCTCGTCATCGGCAAGCCCGTCGACCGGAGCGAGGAGCGCCGCGTGCGCGCCGGCGCGGTGGATCGCGTCGAGATAGGGCTGCTGCTCGCCGGTCCCCGCGGCTTGCCAGCGCGACACGCGCCCGGCCGCGAGCCGCCGGGCGGTGAGGCCGACGAGAGGCCGGCTCACCACTGGTCGAAGGTCCGGTGCAGCTCCCAGTCGGTCACGGCACGATTGAAGTGGGCCCACTCCTGCTTGGCCGTGTTCAGAAGATGGAAGTGGACGT
Source organism: Actinomycetota bacterium (assembly GCA_005779345.1). Taxonomy (GTDB): domain Bacteria; phylum Actinomycetota; class Acidimicrobiia; order IMCC26256; family PALSA-610; genus SXJQ01. The sequence goes on along the minus strand of SXJQ01000174.1, from coordinate 1,048 downwards.
CGTCGCCGAACGCCGCGCGCGCGACCGCGGAACCCTCGAACTCCTCGATCGCCTCGACGAGGTTCCACGGCACGCGTTGCACGTCGTCTGCGACATAGGCGTTGCCGTCGAAACGCGCCGGCGGTGCGATGCCGTGCTCGATCCCGTGCAGGCCGGCCGCGATCGTGGCCGCGAACGCGAGGTACGCGTTCGCGTCGGCGCCCGGGATGCGCGACTCGACGCGGTACGACTGCCCGTGACCACAGACGCGGTAGCCGCAGGTGCGGTTGTCGTGTCCCCACGCGAGTGCGGTCGGGGCCCACGACTCGGGCTGATACCGCTTGTAGGAGTTCACGGTGGGCGCGTACATCCACGCGAGTTCGCGGCCGGTGGCGATGAGGCCGCCGAGCCAACCGCGCGACACGTCGGAGAAGTGATGCTCTGCGTCGTCGTCCCACATGAGTGACCGGCCCGTCTCGTTCGACCAGACGCTCGAATGGATGTGGCACGACGAGCCGACGTCGTCCATCGAGTACTTCGCCATGAATGTGATCGCACGGCCGTGCTGGTGCGCGATCTCCTTGGCGCCGTTCTTGTAGACGGTGTGGCGATCGGCCATCGTGAGCGCGTCGCCGTACACGAGGTTGATCTCGTGCTGGCCGAAGCCCGCCTCACCCTTGCTGAACTCCACCGGCACGCCCGCACCGTCCATGCCGTTTCGGATCGCGCGGATGATGTACTCGTCACGTGTCGTCTGGAGGATGTGGTAATCCTCGATCACGTTCGACAGCGGGGTGAGCCCCTGGTAGCGCTTGGCTGCGGCTTCCTCGAGGGTGTCGCGGAAGAGGAAGAACTCGAGTTCGCTGCCGATGTCGACCCGGTAACCGAGCGCGGCGGCGCGCTCGATCTGGCGCTTCAGGATGCGACGGGGCGAGACCTCGACGGGCGATCCGTCGGCTTCTTCGACGAGGTCGCTCAGCACGAGGACGGTCTTGTCGAGCCACGGGATGATGCGGATCGTCGCGAGGTCGGGGACGAGCGCGAAGTCGCCGTAGCCGGTGTCCCAGTT
>SXJQ01000014.1 GCA_005779345.1 Actinomycetota bacterium | reverse complement strand
GCCACCGCCGATGCGGATCGACCACTGGTTCAAGAACAGGTTCTGCCACATCCCGCCGCCGTGCGCGTCGTCGTAGTGCAACATGGCGTTGGCGCCGAGCATCGCGAGCACGAGGTCGCCGTCGCGGGCGACGCGGTTGGAGATCGCGAGCTTCATCACCGAACTCTCCGGTCCGAGTACGCCCTTCTTGGCGTTCGCTCGCGCGCGGAGCCCGAGCATCCGCAACAACTCGAAGCGCGTGTAGCAGCGGGCCAGGTCCTGGCGCATCGTCGGATCGTCGGTGACCGCGCACTCGCGCGCGAGCGTGGCCAACGCCTTGAACCCGAGTCCCGTGCCGCCGGCACCGATCATCGACCGCTCGTGCGCGAGCGTGGTGTTCGCGACCGCCCAACCGCCGTTGAGCTCACCCAACAGGTTCTCGGCCGGGATGTGTACGTCCGACAAGAAGGTCTCGTTGAAGTGCGAGAACCCGGTGATCTGCTTGAGTGGCCGCACTTCGATCCCGGGCGACCGCATGTCGACGAGGAAGTAGCTGATGCCACGGTGCTTCGGAACGTCCCAGTCGGTGCGCGCGAGCAGGATTCCGTAGTCGGCGAAATGCGCGCCGCTGTTCCACACTTTCTGACCGTTGACGACGAACTCGTCGCCATCGCGCTCGGCGCGCGTCGTGAGCCCCGCGAGGTCGGATCCGGCGCCGGGTTCGCTGTAGAGCTGACACCAGATGTGCTCCCCCGAGAGGATCTTCGGGAGGAAGAACCGCTGCTGCGCCTCGGTGCCATGCGCCATGATCGTCGGCCCGACCATCTGGGTCGCGACGCTGAAGAATCCGATGGAGACCATGAACTTGGCCTCCTCCTGCAACCAGATCCGGAAGTGCTTCGGGGTGAGCCCGCGCCCGCCGTACTCGACCGGCCAGGTGAGCCCGGCCCACCCGTTCTCGAAGAGGGTCCGCTGATAGGCCCGGCTCTCCGCGACGTGACGGTCTTCGGCTGCCTTGGAGGTGTCGGTGTCGCCGAGGGTCGTGCCGAAGATGCCCTTCACCGGCCGGGGCTCGAAGTTCGCGGCGAGGAACGCGTGCGCCTCGGCCCGGAACGCGGCGAGTTCCGGGGTCTCTTCATCGGTGTCGGACACGGTGCTCCCTGCGGTCGGCGAACTAGAACAGATTCTACGTTTGTCGCCGGGAGCCACCTCCAGCCGTGACCACCACCGATCTCCCCCGGCCACTCCGGGCGCTCGCTCACCGGGATTTCCGGCAGTTCTTCGTCGGCGGGCTCGTCTCGAGCGTCGGCACCAACATGCAGATCGCCGCGCTGGCCTGGGTCGTCCAACGCGAGACCGGATCGGCGTTGCGCACCACGCTCATCGCCTTCGTCGGCGTCGTCCCGTTGTTGATCCTCGGCCCGGCGGGCGGCGTGCTCGCCGACCGCTTCGCGCGGCGGCGGCTCCTCGTCGTGACGAACGCCGTGATGATGCTGCTCGCGGTCGCGCTGTGGATCGCATGGGAGCGCTACCACGCGGGCTACACGGCCCTGTTCGTGCTGTCGCTCCTCTCCGGTGTGGTGGTGGCGCTCCAGACGCCCGCCTGGCAGTCGCTGCCGGCCGAACTCGTGCCCCCGACCGATCTGTCGAACGCGATCACGCTGAACTCGACACAGTTCAACGTCGCGCGTGCGCTCGGTCCGATGACGGCGGGAATCGCGATCGCGCGGTACGGAGCGGGGACGGCGTTCGGCCTCAACGCGCTCAGCTACGTGGTGGTGATCGGAGCGCTCGTTCGCATGTCGGCCGCGCCCGCGGTGGCTCCGATGACCGCCGAGGGCACGTTCGAGCGGTGGCGCGCCGGGCTGCGGTACGTGCGGTCACAGCGCGGTCTCGTCGTCGCGATCGGCGTGCACTCCGTCTTCGCGCTCGTCGGCGCGCCGATCGTGCAGCTCGTGCCCGACCTCGCGCAGTCTTCGCTGCACATCGACGCTGCCGCGTACGGACTCCTGCTCGGTGCGCTCGGGATCGGCGCGATCGGCGCGGCGATCGTGCACGGCGCGACCGACGAACGCGGCCGCGCGTCGAGTGCGCTCCGGATCGGGCTCGCGCTCGCCACGTTCGGCCTCGCCGGGCTCGCGCTCGCGCCGTCGTTGCCGTGGGCGATCGCGGCGATGATCGTGTTCGGTGCTGCCTACCTCGTGATCGTGGCCACCGACCATGGCGCGATCCAACGTCTCTCCGACGACGCGCACCGCGGGCGCGTCACGAGCGTCTGGTTGATGACGTTCGGTCTCTGCTTCCCGACCGGGGTCGTCACGATGGGGTGGCTCGCCGACCGCGTCGGGGTGCGCTGGGTGCTCGCCGGCGACGCGGCGATCATGGCGATGGTGCTCGTCGCCGTGAGCGTCCGCCGACTGCTCCCCGCGATCGACGCCTGAGCCCGAGACACGCGCGCCGCGGTCAGGAGAACAGCAGTTGGTAGTTCGCGCCGCGACGCAGGTGATGGCCTCCGTCGATCGGGAGCGCAACACCCGTGATCCACGTCGAACCCGGACCGACGAGGAACCGGACGGCAGCCGCGATGTCGTCGACCGTGCCGGCGCGGTGCAGTGGCATCTGCTCGAGGTAGTCGTCCATGAGTTTGCCGCCCGCGGTGATCGGCGCCATGAGGTCGTCGGCGACGATCCCCGGTTGCACGCTGTTCACCCGGATTCCGTGCACGCCCCACTCCTCGGCGGCGTAACGGGTCAACGTGTCGATCCCCGCCTTGGCCGCGCCGTACGCGGGCAGGAAACGATGCGGGAACGCACCCGCGCCGCTCGACATCGTCACGATCGACCCGCCGCTCGGCGTCTGCGATGCCATCCGCTTCGCCGCGTGCTTGATCGTCAGGAACGTTCCGGTGAGGTTCACGTCGACCGTCGCGCGGAACGCGTCGACGTCGGCGTCGGCGATCGCACCCATGTGCAGCGACCCACCCGCGTTCGCGAACACCGCATCGAGTCGACCGGTGACCGCCGCGGCCGCGTCGACCGCCGCGGCGATCTGGGCCTCGTCGGTGATGTCGGCGACGACGTGGCCGACGGTCGTGCCCGGCGCCGCCGACCCGGCGATCTCGGCGACCGCGGCGATCAGGCGCGACTCGGTGCGCCCGCAGATCGTGACGTGCGCTCCCTGCGCGGCGAGCAGCGTCGCCGCGCCGAGGCCGATGCCGCTGCCGCCGCCCGTGACGAGCGCGCCGAACCCCTCGATCGAACCCATGGTGGTGCTCCTCCGCAGAATCGTGCTCTGGTCACCGGTCGCTTGCCGGTTCGGTCGGGCCGGTCGGGTGCGGCCGGTCGGGTGCAGATGTTCACATGCCGAGATGCCCGCGCAGGTACCGGCCGATCTGCGCGATCGCGTCGGCGGCCTCGGGGACCATGCCGACGAACGCGTGGAACACGTGCACCATCTCGGGGAACACCACCAGCGTGCTGTCGACCCCGGCGGCGAGGAGGCGGTCGTGGATGCGGCGCGCGTCGTCGAGGAGCGTCTCGACCTCGCCGACGTGGATGAGCAGGGGCGGCAGGCCCGCGAGGTCGGCGTACAGCGGTGACGCGTAGGGGTCGCGCGCGTCGCCGTCGCCGATGAACCAGGCGGCGAGATTGCGAAGTCCGGCGGGATTCACCAACGGGTCGTCGTCGGCGAGCGTGCGCATCGTGTCGCCCGTCATCGCGATGTCGACCCAGGGAGAAATCGGTGCTGCGGCGGCGGGCAGCGGGACGCCTTCGTCGCGGAGCTTGAGCAGGGTCGCGATCGTGAGACCGCCACCGGCACTGTCGCCGGCGATCGCGAGGTGCTCGGGCGCGAACCCCTCGTCGAGCAGCCATCGGTACGCCGCGGTTGCGTCGTCGACCGCCGCGGGGTGCGGGTGCTCGGGGGCGAGCCGGTAGTCGATCGACAGCACGGGTGCGCCGAGTTCGGTGGCGAGGCTCACGCAGAGGTTGCGGTGCGTCGCGGGCGATCCGATCACGTAGCCGCCGCCATGGAGGTAGAGCAGCGCCGCGCCGGCGTCGGCATCGGCCGTACGGGTCCACTCGGCGGTGACACCCCCCGCGTCGACCGGTTCGCGGGTGACACCTTCGGGGAGCGGTGCCGCGATCGAGGTTGCGTCCATCGCGGCCCGCAACTCCTCGACGCTCTTGCCGCCACCGAGCAGGTCGGCCTCGCGCAGGAAGCCGACGACGACCTCGAAGGCCTCGCTCGCCATCGCGATCAGCCCTCGAGGCTGATGGCCTGCTTGGGGCAGAGCCGCACGGCCTCTTCCACCTTGGCGCGCAGCTCCTCGGGTGGCTCCTCCTGCAACACGTAGAGGAAGTCGTCGTCGCGCACCTCGAAGACCTCGGGCGCGATGCCCATGCACACGGCGTTGCTCTCGCAACGGTCGAAGTCGACGACGACCCGCACGACGGCCTCCTCGGGCTCGGTGTTCGTTCGGTGGTTCGCCACCGTCTCGGCCGGCGGCAGGGGCCGACCCTATCGTGCTCGGGGCGCTACCGAACCGGCGGTTGCGGCTCAGTTCGAGCGGGCGGCCCGCCACGCTGCGACCGTTCCGACAGCGAGCCCGAGCCAAATGATCGCGCCCACGACGAAGTAGGTGCCGATGACTGCCCACTCGTCGCCCCAGTAGTCACGGACCCACCATTGACCGAGGAGCGCTACGACCGGCGTGACGAGGAGCAACCAGATGACCGTCATCGCTGCAGCGCGCAGTTTCCGCACGCCACGATGGTGCCATTGGATCCGCTGCTCAGTCGAGAAGTTCCGCGATCTGGGACACCGACCAGGGATGATCGGTGACACCGGCGGCCATCGCATGCGTCGTCGGGGCCACGCCGGTTCGCCCGGCTGATCGCCCGCATTCTCATGCCTTCGACGACAAGGCTGAGGATCTGGGTCGCCGCTCGGGGCCGTGAACAGTTCGGCCCGCGGGCCCGCCCGCCCTTGACCGCCTTTGCGCCCGAGCGCGACCGCGGCGGGGTCTTACGGACCCGCACAGGATCGCGGGCAGACTGTGCATCGTGGGAAGGGCTGCGCTGTTCCAGTGGGATTACCACGCCTTCCCTGTGTGGAGCGGCGGCGAGTTGCCATCCGACCTTTCGTCTGAACTCCAAACGTGGTCCGACGAGGGGACGGAGCGTTACTTCGACCGACTCACGGGTGTGGCCCTGCCGGATGGCTGGGAGATCGAATGGTCCACGCGGGGGCGCGCTCTGGCGCGTCGGGTCGCGGCACATGTGGGGTCGGTCGACTACAAGAACGAATCCACGGGTCTGGTGGAACGGATCGAATCGAACTGAGGCACTCGGACTCCGATTCAAGCTGAGCCGCTCCCGAAACGGCCCAGCCGGCCGAATGAAGTCCCATGAACCAGAAGCACCCGGCTGCGGTCGTCGCCATGGTCCTCGCCGTCGTACTCGCCGGTGCCCTCGGCAGCTTCGCCATCTCGCGACCTACTGGTGACACGGCGAGCCGGACGACCACCGCGGCGGTCGCAGTGACCGACGAACGGACCGCAGGCTCCCAGGCGCTCGACGACACGACGACCGCCACCGACGCTGCCGTCTCGATCGCCGAGCCCGACCCGTCGGCCACCGAGGCCGAGACGGCGGCGCAGATCGCAGTCGCCGCGCGCGCGACCTGGCAGCAGGCCTCGGAGGCCGCGGCCGCGAGTGGCGACGCGGCCGGCGACGGCACGGTGACCGCCACCGAGAGCGAAACGATCATGGTCGAGATCGAAGACGTCGACCAGGCGATCGCGGCCACGGCACTGCTCATCGACCACTACGTCGCGGCCTACGCCGACGATGTCGACGCGACACTCACCGAACTCGAGGAGATCGAGGCCGCACTCGCCGAACTCGAGGAGTCGAGCACCGAGATCGCCACCGCGCTCGACGAGGCCGAGCCGCGCGTCGCGGCGGTCGATGCGTACGCCGGGCAGGCCGCCGCCGCGGCCGACGCGCTCGCCGGCCGCGCCCGGACATGGAGCGATGCGGCGAGCGCGGCTCGCGCCGAGCGCACCGCGCAGTAGTCCACCGCGCAGGAGTCCACCGCGCCAGCAATCCGGGCGCAGTAGTCCGGGCTGCAGTTGTGATGCGGGTCCCCGAGTGCGAAGATCGTCCCCTTTGGACCTTCGGGGGAACACATGGACGGCCGCGAGCACGCGGTTCGCAAACATCGGGGCCGCATCGTCGGGATCGCGATCGTCGCCGCAGCGTCGCTCGCCCTGTCGGGCTGCCAACTCGTCGCCTCGGAGCTGAGTAACCCCGGCGACGCGGCGTCGGCGATCGAGATCGTCGCGCCGCCGAACCGATCGCAACTCGCCGGGCTCGCGGCGATTCCCGTCGACATTCGCCTCGGCGATGCCGCGCCGGGCACCCTGCACGTCGAGTTGCACCGCAACGACGTCTTCACCGATCCGCTCGACATCACCGGGCATTTCGCCGTCGCCGCCGGCCACGCGACCGCGACGCTGACCCCCGACGACCTCGGCACCGGATTCGGGATGCTCACCGCGACGGCGCGGACAGCGGCCGGCACCGAGGTCGTCGCGAACATCGCCTACTCGCGCGAACCCGACATCGACACGAGCGCCGCCGACTCGTGCGAGTTCCTCGGCCAGAGCCACTGCCAGCTTCCGTTCCCGAGCGACCACTTCACCGTCGCCGACGCGACGACCGACACCGGGCGGCGCGTCGCGTTCACAGCCGACACGTTCCCCGCCAACGCGCTCGGGACCGCGTTCGACCCGACCGAATGGAACCGCAACGACGGCTTCAGCCCCGGGTCCGCGATCGTGGTGCACGTTCCCGGCATCGACCTCGCCGCGAGCGGCGCCGCGCCCATCACCGACATCGAATCCTCGCTCGGCGACGACAGCGCGTTCGTGCTCATCGACGCCGACACGGGAGAACGCTGGCCCCACTTCGTGGAGCTCGACTCGTGGGCAACGAGCGACGCGACGCGTGCCGTGGTCATCCGCCCGGCGCGGAACTTCCGCGAAGGACACCGCATCGTGATCGGTGTGCGTCATCTCGTCGACACCGGCGGCGAACCCATCGCGCCGAGTCGGGCGTTCCGCGTCTACCGCGACGAGCTTCCGACGTTCATCCCCGCCGTCGAGACGCGCCGACCCGCGATGCGCGACGCGATCGACGTGCTGCGCGCCGCCGGGGTCGACCGCCCGACGCTGACCCTCGCGTGGGACTTCACGGTTGCCTCGCAACGGAACCTGAGCGAACGACTCCTGCACATGCGCGACGATGCGTACGCGCAGATCGACCAGGGTGTCCCGGCGTTCACCGTCACGAACGTGCAAGAGAACGTGAACAGCCGGATCCAGCGCCGGGTCACGGGCACCTTCGCGGTGCCGCTCTATCTCACCGGCGCCGGCGCGCCCGGCGAGCGGCTCACCGCCGGCCCCGACGGGCTTCCCGTCCGCAACGGCACCTACCAGGCGAACTTCGTCTGCAACGTCCCCAAGTCGGTGTGGAACGGGAGCGGTGCCGCCACGCCCGGCCGCGCCGTCGTCTACGGCCACGGCCTCCTCGGCGCGGCGACGGAGGCCAACTCGTTCGGGACACTCATCGACAATCACGGGATCGTGCTGTGCGGCACCGACTGGATCGGGATGTCGACGAACGACGTCGGCAACGTCGCCAACATCCTCTTCGACCTGTCGAACTTCCCGTCGCTCCCCGATCGTTTGCAGCAGGCGCATCTGAACTTCCAGTTCCTCGCGCGCCTCATGAAACGCGCCGACGGCTTCTCGACCCATCCCGCGTTCCAGGCCGCGCCCGCGGAACCGTTGATCGCGACGGGCGCCGTCTTCTACAACGGCAACAGCCAGGGCGGGATCCTCGGCGGCGCCGCGACCGCGATCTCGACCGAATGGACGCGCGCGGTGCTCGGTGTGCCAGCGATGAACTTCAGCACCCTGCTCACCCGCAGTACCCACTGGGACACGTTCTCGCCCGTGTTGTTCACGAGCTACCCCGACGAGATCGATCGCACCGTTGGCTACTCGCTCATCCAGATGTTGTGGGACCGCGGCGAAGCGAACGGGTACGCCTGGCATCTCACCGACGACCCGTTGCCCGGCACGCCCGCGCACCAGGTGATGCTCCTCGCCGCATTCGGCGACCACCAGGTGGCGAACATCGCGACCGAGACCGAAGCCCGCACGATGGGTGCTTCGGTCTACCAACCGGCGCTCGCCGATGGCCGCAAGCCCGACGTCGAACCGTTCTGGGACATCCCCGCGATCACGACGAATCCGTTCACGGGCAGCGTGCTCGTGATGTGGGACTACGGCACCCCGCCGCCGCCGCTCGGCAACCTGCCGCCGCGCTCACCGGAGTACGGCGCCGACCCGCACGGCAAGGGCGGCGCGGAGCCTCGCGTCGCCCAACAGGTCAGCGACTTCCTCCGCATCGACGGGTTCTTCGGCGATGTCTGCCTCGGCCTGCCCTGCACGTCGAACGTATAGCCGCGACCCTCGACCGGATCCACGCCCCGACCTCTAGCCCGACCGCTACGCCAACCGAGCGAGGAGCCGACGCGCGAACAGATACGCGTCGCCGGGCCAGCGCGCCGAGAGGTAGCGGCCGTCTTCGACGACGAACGCGGGGCGGTCGTCGCTCGCCGTCCCGCGCTTCGAGAGCGTGCGCGGCCCGCGGACGAACTGCCGGCCCGGGTCGCGGAGCGCGGAGCGCACCTCGTCTTCCACGTAGGCCCGATAGGTGCGGTAGTAGCGGCCGAGTTTCCACGCGGTGAGGAAGTAGGCGCTGCGCTCCATGTACTTGGGGAGGCACGTGGTCCGAACATCGCGGAGCACCGGCGCGTTCGTCCGCGGATCGATGCTGCGGGCGAGCACGATCACACCGTGACAGATCGCCGCGACCGGTCGCTCGAGTGCCCAGAACGCGCCGACCTGTCGCTGCAATGTCTCGTCGGCGAGGTACTGGCGCATACCCAGCGCATGTCCGCCGGGCAACAACAAGGCGTCGAAGGACGCGACATCGCTGGCGCCCCACGCGAGGGGCGACCGAAAGGCCGGGTCGTCGCAGAGCGCCGCGTAGAACCGACGCGGTTCGTCGGCGGCTCCGAGGCGGCCGAAGACGACACCGTCGAGCAGGCGCGGGTCGGCACGGGGGACGACATCGCCGCGCTCGGTCGCGAACACGACCTCGTGGCCCGCGTCATGCAGCATCTGCCACGGCACAGCGACTTCGGTGACGTCGAAGTCGAGATCGGGGAGCGGGACGAGGACGCGTGCCATCGTCGCGCACGCTAGAGCCCTGCCCTCGGTCAGCCGCTACCTCGGTCAGCCGCTGCCCGGCTCGACGCGCTCGACGGAGTCGACCCGGTCGATCGATCGATCGAACGAAGCGACACGAGCGACGCCGGTGGTCTCGGCGCACGCGACGAGGTACGCCTCCGCGAAGTCGATCCGTTCGACTTCGTAGACCTCGATGGCGCGCAGGAGCAACGCCGGGTCGACACACACGATCGATTCCAGCGCGAGCAGAGAGCGCATCGAGTCGGCCACCCGGTCCCGCGGCGCCTCGTAGAACGACTCGAGGACGTACACCGTCTCGGCCACCACGAGATCCGTCAACAGGAGCGAGCGCGCGCCGGCGAGGAACCTGGTGGCGTGCGCCGCCATCTCGGGCGGGTCGCCCGTCAGATGACGAACGAGGATGTTGGTGTCGATGAACGCGGCACTCACCGCCGTATCGCAGCTCGATCGGTTCGCGTCCGACGGAGGACCTCGTCCCAAGCGACGTTGCGCTTCGCGGCGGGGACTCGAATCGTCGCGGCGAGCTCGAGGAACGGGCGAGTGCGTGCGAGCACCGCCCGGTTGCCCTCGACGCGGAACACGATCTCGTCACCTTCCCGGATGCCGAGCGCCTCGCGCACCGCCTTGGGCACCGTGACCTGGCCTTTCGAGGTGACTCTCGCGGCGGCTTCCATGGCGCTCCTTACTTCTTGGGTGAGGTAAGGATACCACCAACGAGCAAGGGGCCGGGGTTTCCCCCGGCCCCTCGACGTTCAGTTGGCCTTGCTCACGGCAGGTTCAGTTCAGTGCCATGTTCGGTTCGCCGTACGCGTTGAGCCCGGTGGCGCTGCGGGTGCACGTGCCGCCGCGCGGCGTGCCGCCGTTGTAGGCCTGGCGGAGGCAGTTGCGCAACGCGAGTTGGCCCCAGTAGCTCGGGTGCAACCCTTCTTGGAGCTGGTACGGGCCGAAGATCGTGCTCGTCGTGCGGATCTGGCTCACCCACTCGGTCTTGTCGACCGCGCCGGCGACCGTCCAGTTGGCGACGCCCTTCTCCTCGAGCAACCCGACCGTGTTCTCGCACAGTCGACGGCCGACGAGTGCGTTCGTCATGTTGAGGATCTTGACGTTGGCGAGGCCCGCCTGTGCGGCACCGTTCGTGACGGCCTGGTTCATCTTCACGACCGCGGTGTCGTTCGCCCAGTCGGCGTCCTTGTTCCACACGCCACAGCCACCTGTGCTCTGACGCGTGTAGCCCGACTGGGAGTAGCGGATCTGCGCGCCCCGCGGCAACGGCGACGAGTAGGTCTGCACGAGGATCGTGTAGGACCCATCGGCGTAGCCCGCGTTCAGCATCGCCGTGCGAACGTTGAGGATCGCGTTCTTCACGTTCGTCGTCTGCGCCGTCACGTTGCTCGCCGTGAAGTTCGACGACACGCTCGAGTCGTCGTAGCAGTAGTTCGGCCACCACGACGGCGAGAGCAAGAAGTTCGTGACGCACTGCTGTACGAGGCTCGCGAAGTTGAAGTTGTTCGCACCGATGAGCAGCGTCACGGCCTTCACGTTGTTCGTCGCCGCGAACTCCTGGAGCATCCGCGCCTGGCCCTTGCGACCGTTCGCGTCGGAGTAGAAGTCGATGCCCGGTTTGAAGTCACCGGACCCCGGCGTCTGGGTGTAGGTACGGGCGCCGGAGCAGGCAAGGTTCTTCGACATCACTCCACCGCCGATGTGGACCTCGGCCGCCTCCGACCGGTGGCAACCCGGGATCACTTCCGCGGTGCGGTTGGCGTTGTCGTAGTACGTGTCGGAACCGCCGGCATCGACGTTGTTCGACGAGTTGTTCGTGTTGCCGGCCCAGCGTCCGGCCTCTCCCGAGATCGCCGAGTCGCCCAGGGTCACGACCCAGGGCGTCCCCGATCCGGGACCGTCGGCATGCGCCGGATCGGCAGGGATCGTCATCGCGGCCGAAGCCGCACCGACGATGACACACGCGAGCACGGCGCGGGCGCGCCTCGAACCAGACTTCATCGTTCTCCCCCTTCGGGACGATCGTCCCGGCTTGCTCCCCCGCAGGTCGGTCGACCCGCCGGGCGAGTCTGCGCCCACGGAGCGTGGGAAGCAAGGATCGCGGCACGATGCTCAGATCGGCGGGATCGGGGCCTCGGTCGTCGTCGTCGGAGCCTCGGTCGGCGGAGGCGGAGCCGCAGTCGTCGTCGGAGCCTCGGTCGGCGGAGGCGGAGCCGCAGTCGTCGTCGGAGCCTCGGTCGGCGGAGGCGGAGCCGCAGTCGTCGTCGGAGCCTCGGTCGTCGTCGTGATCGGCGGCCACGGCGCGATTGCGAGGGCTCGCTCGAAGAAGGGATTGATGTCGGTCGGACGGAAGTGCTTCGCCGCGGTGTGGCCGCCCGTGTATGCAAGTTGGCTGAACTCCACGGGCCAGCCGGACGCGGTCATCGTGTTGAAGAACAGGAGCGAGTTGGCGATGCGGTGCACCGATGGGTCGTTGCCGCTCGCCGCGAGCCGGATCGGCACGGGCGCGAACTGCGACGGACTACAGGCCTGCGGATCGTGGCCGCCGTCGGGAACGTTGACCTTCGCGATCCATTGCTCGTCGCCGGGAACACACGGCGAGACGATGCCGTACACGGTACGGATCTGCTTCGCGAACGAGAAGTTCTTCGTGTAGCAGTACGCGAGGTTCGTGACGCCGTCGAGCGAGTAGGCGCCAGCGACCGGAATCGCCTGCGTCTTCGCCTCGAGCAAGAAGTTGAGCGCGACGACCCCGCCCATCGACATGCCGAACACGCAGAAACCGTTCGGGTGGGGAGTCCACGCCGTCTGCACCCAGTGCCAACTGTCGACGATCCCGAGGCGACTCGCCTGGCTCCCCCACTGACCGTTGCGACCACGGCCGGTATCGGTGATCGTCGATCCCTGCCGGCCGGCGACAACGGGCCAACCGTGGTCGAGCCACGAATCGACGACGTACGGGAGCGCCTTGCGCACACCGGTACGAGGGTTGATCTCGCCGATGATCGACGCCTCGGTACCGGTCGCGCCGTGGGTCACGAGCACCGTCGGCGTCGGCACGGCGACATCGAGCGACTGCGGAACGATGCACTGCACGTAGTGGAAGTCGTCGGCGGGTGCGCCGGCGAACGCGAAGAACCGCCAGCACGGGGTTCCCGTCGCGGTCGTGTACGCGATCGCGTCGCCGACCTGTCCGGGGAACACCGGCGGGGCGGCGAGCAGCGCACCGACGGCATCGCGACGCAGGAGCGGCCAGGCGGCGACGGCGGCGGCGCCGAGGCCCATCGTCCGCAGCGCCCGGCGCCGCGAGATCCCTCGACTCGTCACCAGTCCTCGATTCGTCACCGCGGCCTCGTTTCGTCACCGCTGCCCGCGCGTTGCGCGGCGCGGTGGCCACGGAACGAAGCAATCAGCCTAGATGCTTCGTGGCGCGCGTGTCACGCCCTCATGCGAATCATGCCCGCCGGCCGAGACGGCACATCGAGCGCACGCGGCGCGGCCCGACGACCAACCAGTCGGCAACCGCGTGGCCGCGCTCCGCGTGGAGTGCGAGCAGGTCGTGCCAGCGGGCGAGATCGCGGAGTGGCTCGACGTGGGCGCCACGACGTTCCACGTAGAGGCACCGGACCGACCGGCCCAGCCAGCGCGGGTCGGTGAGGACGAGTTCGGCGAGTTCGCGCAGCGACCCGGCGTCGGAGGCGATCCCTGCCACGAAACGATCGTCGGGGTCGAGGACGACGGCGGCGAAGGGGTACTCGTCGTGGACCGACGTGATCCGACGCGCGACCCATCGCCGTTTGATCGCGCCCCGGACCCGCATCTCCCGATTCTGCCCGAATCCGACGAATCATCACAAACCCGCAGGTCGATCGGCGCGACTACGGTGCGCGCCATGACGACGCCTGCCGAGACCGTGACCGCCTTCTGTGCCGCCTGGGAGACCGGCGACCTCGACGACATCATGGCGTTCTTCGCCGACGACGCCGTGTACCACAACATCCCCGTCGACCCGCTCACGGGTCCCGAGGCGATCCGGGCGATGATCGAGATGTTCACCACCGGGGTCGAGCGCATCGAGTTCCAGATCCGTCACCTCGCTGCGGCCGGCGACGTGGTGCTCACCGAGCGGATCGACGTGTTCCACCGCCCCGAGGGCACGATCACGCTCCCGGTGATGGGCACCTTCGAGATCCGCGACGGGCGGATCGCCGCGTGGCGCGACTACTTCGACCTCAACCAGTACATGGCACAGGTCACCGGCTGAGTACGACCGCGCGCCAGTCGCCGTGCGCGCGCACCTCGAGGCGCTTCGTACGTTGCGCGTCGCCGAGCGCGGCCGAGAGCGCGTCGCGGACCGCGTCACCCTGCTCGTCGCCGAGCATCCCGCTCACGATCACGGTCCCGCCCGAGTGCACCCGCTGCAGCAGGGCCGGCGCGAGCATCACGGGGAGGATCGCACCGCCGAGGTTCGCGACGACGACGTCGTAGCTCTCGGCGAGGTCGT
>SXJQ01000173.1 GCA_005779345.1 Actinomycetota bacterium | reverse complement strand
GCACGACCGGGAAGCCGAAGGGCGCGCTCCGGACGCGCACCGATCGCGACCTCGTGCTGGCGTTGCTCACCGAACTCGGGATGCTCCACGAGGATCCGGTGCACCTCACGACCGGGCCGCTCTACCACTCCGGGCCGTTGGCGTTCGCCTCGCTCGCGCACACGCTGGGTGCACCGATCGTCGTCCTGCGCAAGTTCGAGCCGCGGGCCTGGCTGCGTCTCGTTCGTGACCACCGCGTGACGAACACGTTCTCGGCCCCGACGCAGTTGAAGCGGATCGTGACGCTCCCCGCCGAGGAACTCGCTGCCGCTGATCTGACGAGCATGCGTACGTTGATCGCCAACGCTGCGCCGGTGCCGTACGCGCTGAAGTGCGAGATCATCGACAAGCTCGGCGACGGGTTCCTCTACGAGGTGTACGGCAGCACCGAGCTCGGCGTCGACACCGTGTTGCGACCCGAGGACCAGCTGCGAAAGCCAGGCTCGTGCGGCAAGCCGTACGGCACCATCGAGCTCAAGGTCGTCACCCCCGAGGGGAACGATGGGGCGCCGGGCGAGCGCGGTGAGCTGTTCGTCCGCACGGGCCTCGCGATGGACGGCTATCACCGAACCGACCAGCAGCTCACCGAGGTCGAAGGTGGCGAGTGGAAGAGCGTGGGCGATGTCGCGTACATCGACGACGAGGGCTACGTGCACATCTGCGACCGCCTCAAGGACATGATCATCTCCGGTGGGGTCAACATCTACCCCGCCGCGATCGCGGCGGTGCTCCACGCGCATCCGCAGGTGCTCGATGCGGCCGTGTTCGGGATTCCCGACGACGAGTGGGGCGAACGGGTGCACGCGATCGTCCAGGCCAAGGACGCCGAGCGGATCGATCTCGACGAACTGCGCGCGTTCGTCGAGGAGCGCCTCGGCAGCTACAAGCGTCCGCGCGCCTACGAGCTGCGCGATTCCCTGCCGCGCACCGACAGCGGCAAGTTGCTGAAGCGCCTCCTCCGCGACGAGTACTGGGCCGGCCGTGATTCCGCCGTCTGACCCGCGTCTCAGCCTCGTGACGCTCGGCGCGCGCCGGCTCCCCGAGTTGCGGGCGTTCTACGAGCGGCTCGGGTTCCCGGTCGCGTTCGCGAGCGAGGAGTACTGCTCGTTCCTGCTCGGTGGCGTCGTCCTCGCGCTCTGGCCGATCGCACAGCTCACCGCCGAATCGGGAGGGCCGACGGGCGCTCCCACCGGGTTCACCCTTGCGTGGAATGTCGACACCCGCGATCAGGTCGACCCGACGTATGCCCGTGCCGTGGCCGCGGGCGCGACGGTCGTGTCGCCGCCCGAGGACCGCGAGTGGGGCGGACGTTCGGCGTACGTCGCCGATCCCGAGGGCAACCGGTGGGAGATCGCGTGGGCCCCCGGCATGGGATTCGACGAGCGCGGCGCCGTCACCCACTTCGGCACCTGACCTCCGCCGACCGACCCGCCCCGCCCCGAAATCGCGTTCTGACGGCAATTGGTGCGCAAAACGATGAGCTGGACGCCGCAAAACCTCCGGACAGGTCGTCGGGCGCGTCTTGCGGCCTGCAGGTGATCGTTTTGCGCATGAGATGCCGTCAGAACGCGAGATCCCGGGGGGAGTTGAAGGGAGCGGGTCGAGTGGGCGCCGGTACAGTCGCCCGCCGTATGGCCACCCTCTCCGAAGCCGAGTCCAAGCGGCGGCTCGCCGCGCACGGTGTTCCGCTCCTCGACGAGCGCACTGCCGCGAGCCCCGATGCGGCGGCCGCCGCCGCCGCCGAGATCGGGTTCCCCGTCGTCGTCAAGCTGTGCGGCGACGCCATCGCGCACACGACCGAGCGCGGCCTCGTGCGGCTGAACCTCGCCGACGTCGCCGCGGTCCGCAGCGCCGGCGCCGAGCTGTTCGCCAAGGCGACCCCCGACGACGGCCCGGTCGAACTGCTCGTCGCCCCGATGGTGCGCGGCACGCGCGAGCTCATCGCCGGTCTCGTCCGCGACCCACAGTTCGGACCGTGCGTGATGCTCGGCATCGGCGGGGTCCTCGCCGAAGCCATCGCCGACGTGCAGATCCGGCTCGTGCCGATCGATCGCGTCGACGCCGACGAGATGATCGACCAGCTCGCGACGCAGGCTTTGCTCGGAACGTTTCGCGGTGAACCGGCGGTGGATCGCGAGGCGCTCGGCGCGGTCCTCCTCGGGTTGTCGGCCCTGGCCGAACAGGATCCCACGATCACCAGCGTCGACCTGAACCCGCTGATCGTCTCACCCGCCGATGGTCGGCCGCTCGCCGTCGACGCGCTCGTCGAGGTCGCATCGTGAGCGGCGCACCCCGCCCCGGCCTCGCTTTCGACGCGCTGTTCGCGCCGAAGGGTGTCGTCGTCGCAGGAGCGAGCAGCCATCCCGGCAAGTTCGGTTTCGTCGCCCTCCACAATCTGCTCGCGAGCGGCTACACCGGCGCGGTGGCGGCCACGAACCGCGAACGCGTCGACGTACTCGGCGTGCGTTCGGTCGCCGACATCGACGACCTCGACGCCGACACCTACGACCTCGTGTTCGTGTGCACGCCCGCGAGCGCGAATCTCGACCTGCTCCGCGCGTGCGCCCGCAAGGGCATTCGCGCTGCGTTCATCACGAGTGCGGGTTACGGCGAGGCCGGCGAGGCCGGTCGCGCTGCCGAACGCGAACTCGTGGCGCTCGCCGACGAACTCGGCATCCTCCTCGCCGGCCCGAACGGGCAGGGCGTCGTCAGCACGCCGGCGAACCTCTGCGCGCAGATCGTGGCGCCGTTCCCGCCGGTCGGGCACATCGGCGTCGCGAGCCAGAGCGGCAACTTCGTCAGCTCGTTCCTCAACCTGGCGCGCGCTACCGGTGTCGGCGTGAGTCGGGCCGTGAGCGCGGGCAACGCCGCGGCGGTCGGGGTCGTCGATTACCTCGAGTACTACGCCGACGATTCGCACACCGCGGTCGGGCTCGCCTACCTCGAGGGAGTCACCGACGGGCGCGGCCTGTACGAGCGCCTCGTCCGCATCGCCGCGAAGAAGCCGCTCGTGTTGCTGAAGGGCGGTGCGACGGCGGGTGGCGCACGCGCCGCGGCCAGCCACACGGGGAGCCTGGCGGCCGACGATCGCGTCTTCGACGGAATGTGTCGCCAGGCCGGGATCACACGCGCGACGAACGTCGAGGACGCGTTCGAGGCGGCGGCGACCTTCGCGACGCAGCCGCGACCGAACGGCCCGCGCACGATTGTCGTCACGACCGCTGGGGGCTGGGGGGTCGTCACGGCCGACGCGATCACGCGCAGCGAACTCGAACTCGCGTCGCTCCCCGACGACCTGCGCGCCGAGATCGACGAGAAACTGCCCCCGCGGTGGAGTCGGAGCAATCCGATCGACCTCGCCGGCGGCGAGACGCGCGACACGATCCCCGAGGTGCTGGCGCTCGTCGCGGATCACCCGGACGTGGACGCCATCGTCTATCTCGGGCTGGGAATCCAGAGCAACCAGGCGCGGCTGATGCGCGCGGGCCGGTTCTATCCCGATCACGGTCTCGAACGGATTGTCGCCTACCACGAGCGACAGGACGCGCGGTTCGCCGAATGCGCGGCAGCGGTGTCGGCGTCGAGCGGCAAGCCGATCCTCACCGCGACCGAACTTGCGATCGCCGACCCCGACAACGCCGGGCCGGCCGCGGTCCGCGAGTCGGGCCGGCTCTGCTACGCCTCGGCCGACCGTGCGGTACGCGCGCTCGAGCACCTGTGGCGCGACTCGCGTCACCGCGCGCGGCGCGGCCGCTGAGCCCGTGGCGCTGACGGAGCGCGGTCGGGTCGCGGGCGCGGTCCTCGGTGTCGCCCTCGGAGTCGGCGGCCTCGGCGCGTTGCGCGTCGCCACCGCGGTGGGCGCGCCGTCGGATCCGTCGGCCGGTGTCGACGTGTCGTACCCGACGGTCGCGACGCCACTGCTGAGTGCCCGACGCGCGCCGCGAGTGCTCACCGATGCCGTCGCTCGCTCGCGCCTCGACGCAGCGCTCCAGGCAGCGGTCGCCGGCCAGAATGCGTGCGCCGCGGTCGCGCTCCCGGGGCGGCCCGGCGGCCGACTGCTTGCCGCCGTCGACGCCGACCACGATCTGACTCCGGCATCGACGCTCAAGCTCGTCACCGCGGTCACTGCCATCGAGCGGCTCGGTGCCGATCATCGGTTCGCGACGGTCGCGCGCTCCGTCGCCCCACCCGACAGCGACGGTGTCGTGCGCGGCGACGTCGCCCTCGTCGGGAGCGGCGACCCGACGCTCGCGACCCCCAGATACGAGGAGTACGTGCGGTCGACGCCGCGCCTCGCCGCCGACCCGTTGACCGCGTTGCAGGGCATCGTCGACCAATTCCGCGCTGCGGGTGTCACCCGCGTCGACGGCGCGATCGTGGGCGACGGCACACGCTTCTCCGGCCCCGAGTATCTCGACGCCTGGAAGGCGAGCTACCGCAGCGAGGGTCAGGTCGGCCCGATCTCGGCGCTCACCGTGAATCACGGGTTCGGAGCGTTCCCTCCGCCCGAGCCGGTCGACGACGCGGCCGCCTACGCGGCCGGTCAGCTCACGATCCTGCTCGAGCGGGCCGGGATCGCGGTCGCCGCGGAGTCGCGATCGGGCAGCGTCGGCGCGACGACGGTCGACCTCGCGGTGCTGCGATCGCCGCCACTGTCGGAGATCGTCGCGGGCATGCTCACCGCGAGCGACAACACCACCGCGGAGATGCTCCTGCGCGCGACCGCGTTCGCCGATGGGGCCACGCCCGACACGCCGGGCGGTACCGCGATCGCTGTGGAGACGCTCACGGGGCTCGGGGTCTCCGACACGACCGACGCGCGCATGGTCGACGGCTCGGGCCTGGCACGCGACGACCGCGTGTCGTGCCGCCTCTTGATCGACACCCTCCTGGCCGCCGACGCGAACGGCTTCGGCGCGGTCGTCGACGGACTGGCCGACGCAGGTATGTCGGGCACGCTCGCGACGCGCTTCGTCGGGCACCCGCTCGCCGGCCGCCTGCACGCCAAGACCGGCCAGCTCGACGGCGTCGCCGCACTCGCCGGAATGATCGACTCGGCCACCGGCGGGCCGCCGATCTGGTTCGCGTTCGTGACGAACGGTGAGTTCTCGACCACCGACGGACAGGCGCGCCAGCAGCGCGTCGCCGAAGCCGTCGCGAGCTATCCCGACAGCCCTCCCGCCGACGCGCTCGCACCCGCGCCCTGAGCGCCGCAGTCGATCGGTTTGCAGGACGAACCCAGCACCGCGAGACTCCCTCCGTGCCCGACAAGAGCCCCAAGCGCCAGGTCGAGGACCTGAAGGACCTCGTCGTCGCCTACGCCAAGCAGGAGACGATCGAGCCGCTCAAGGGCATGGGCCGCTACGTGGCCTTCGGCGTGGGCGGCGCGCTCATCATCGGACTCGGGATCGTGTTCCTCGCGATCGGGACGCTGCGGCTCCTCCAGACCGAGACGCGCGACGGCCTCGACGGCAACTGGACCATCCTCGTGTACGCGATCGTGTTCGTCGTGCTCGGCGCCGGAGCGGGCATCTCGGCATGGGCCGCCCGGCGCAAACCGAAGAGAGCCCCGTGATGAATCCGCCCAGCCGCAACGACACGGATCGCCGCGAAACTGGCCGCCGCGACCCCGGCCGCCCGATCACTCGCGACGACATCGAGGCCAAGCTGAGGGAGCTGAGCGGGCCGGTCGAACAGGGCGTCGATCAGGCCAAGGGCATCGGTATCGCCGCCGCGGTGGCGATCGGCGCGGTACTCGTGATCAGCGCGTACGTGCTCGGCCGCCGCAAGGGACGCAGGCGCTCCACCATCGTCGAGATCCGTCGGATCTGACGGCCGAGGATGACCCGTTTCGATCGCGCGTCCGGCGTCGCCCGCCTGCGCAGCCACGCGTGGCGGCGCGGCATGGGCGGTTCGCAGGGCTACCTCGCGCTCGCGGTCGGCATGACGGCGGCCCGCGTACTCCGACGGGTCGCGAACCCCAAGCCCGAGGTGCTCTACCGTCACAAGCTCGAGCCGGGGGAGCGATGGGAGATCGTTGCCCGTGCCCCCGAGCCGGAGGGACGCCGCAAGCGCGACCGGTAGCCTCGCTCCGCCATGTTCGTCGTGCTGCGCAATCCCAAACGTGAGATCGAGCTGAGCGGCCCCAAGAATGTCGAGGCGCTGCTCGCCCGGCTCGAGATCGTCCCCGAATCGGTGATCGTGATCCGCAACGACGAGTTGGTCACGCGCGACGCCCGCCTCGTCGACTCCGACCGCGTCGAGATCCGCCCGGTGACCTCCGGGGGTGCGTGATGCGCTGCCGGCGCTGCAAGGCCGACGCGATCATCGACCTCCGGCGGCACAACGCTGCGTTCTGTCGAGACTGCTTCGTGCATCACTGCCACGAGCAGGTGCGCCGGGCGATCCACGACTACGAGATGATCGAACCGGGCGCCCGCGTTCTCGTCGCGGTCTCCGGCGGCAAGGACAGCCTCGCGCTGTGGCACATCCTGCGCGAGCTCGGCTACGAGGCCGACGGTCTCTATCTCGGTCTCGGGATCGGCACCTACAGCGACGAGTCGGGCGACTTCGCGCGCGCCTTCGCGCAGCGGTTCGATCTCACCCTCCACGAGATCGACCTCCCGGCCGACCTCGGGTTCGACATCCCTGAAGGCGCGCGCACGGTGCGTCGCTCCCCGTGTGGTGTGTGCGGACTCTCGAAGCGGCACCTGTTCAACCAGGCTGCGTCGACCCACGGCTACGACATCGTCGCGACCGGACACAACCTCGACGACGAAGCGGCCGTGCTGTTCGGCAACACGCTCCGTTGGGACGACGAGTACCTCGCTCGCCAGTTCCCGGTGCTGCCCGCGACCGACGGGTTCGTCCGCAAGGTCAAACCGCTCGTGCGGGTCGGGGAGCGCGAGATGGCCGCGTACTGCGTCGTGCTCGGGATCGACTACATCCTCGAGGAATGTCCCATGGCCGTCGGCAATCGGCATCTCGCGTACAAAGAACTCCTGAACTCGCTCGAGGAGCGCTCGCCGGGAGCCAAGGCAGCCTTCTTGTTCAACTTCCTCGATCGCGCCCACGAGCGCTTCGCCGATGCTGCCGTCGTCGACAAGGACGACCTGTTGCGTTGCACGATCTGCGGCTCGCCGACACCGGGCGAGGTCTGCGCCTTCTGCCGGTTGCAGGCGCGCGCGTGCGCCGCGCCCGACTCGGTGCCGGTCACGCTGCGCGGGGCCGCGTCGTGACCGGTCCGCTCCAGGCGGGCGAACGCGTCCTGCTGATCGACGCGAAACGTCGTCGTCATCTCGTGACCCTCGTCGAGGGCGGTGCCTTCCACTCCCACGCCGGTGTGCTCGCGCACGAGCAGTTGATCGGCCACGACGAAGGGCGCACGGTCCGCACGACCATGAACCAGCGGTTCATCGTCGTGCGTCCGACGCTCAGCGAGTACGTCCTCGAGATGCCGCGGGGCGCGCAGGTCATCTACCCGAAGGACCTCGGTCCGATCCTGATCCTCGCCGACGTCTTTCCCGGCGCGCGCGTGCTCGAATCGGGCGTCGGATCGGGTGCGCTCACGACCGCGCTGCTGCGTGCGGTCGGGAGCACCGGGCACGTCACCGGCTACGAGATCCGCGACGACTTCGCGAACCGAGCGCAACGCAATGTCGAGGCATACCTCGGACCCGACCAACCGCTCCGGGTCGAGGTCCGCGACGTCTACGAAGGTATCGAGGAACGCGACCTCGACCGCATCCTCCTCGACCTGCCCGAGCCGTGGCTCGTGGTCGAGCACGCTGCCGCGTCACTGCGACCGGGGGGGATCCTCCTGTCGTACCTGCCGACGATCGGTCAGGTCGCCAAGCTGCGCGAGGCGTTGGAGGAGTCGCCGTTCGGGATGGCCGAGTCGCTCGAGGTGCTCCAGCGCAGTTGGCACGTCGAGGGGCAATCGGTCCGGCCGGATCATCGCATGGTGGCGCACACGGGCTTCCTCACCCACGCCAGGTTGCTGGTCCCCGAAGCCCCGTGAACCTCCTCGACCTCGCGATCGCGCTCGCCGTGATCGGTGCCGCGGTCGGCGGTTGGCGCCTCGGTGCGCTCGCGCGAGGTCTTGCCTGGCTCGGCGTGGCCATCGGTCTCGTCGCCGCGGTGCCGTTCGTCGCTCCCGTCGTGTCGGCACTCGGCGGCAGCGACCCCGACACGCGGGTGACGGTTGCGCTCGTGTTCCTCGTGCTGTGCGGAGCGGCCGGACAGGTCGCGGGGCTCGGCGCGTCGCTCGTGCTGGATCGGCGTCGCCGGCACCGCGACCTGAGCCGCGCCGATCGGACCGGCGGTGCGGCGCTCGGCGCGTTCGGCGTCCTCGTCGTCGTCTGGATGGTGACCCCGTCGCTCGCGGTCGCGACGGGCTGGCCGGCGAGGGCCGCGCAGCAGTCGACCCTCGTCGGCGCCCTCGACTCGATCGCGCCGTCGCCGCCCGACGTGTTCGACGCCTGGGGGCGCGAGGTCGCCGATGCGCCCTACCCGGCCGCGCTCGATCCGTTGGCCGAACCACCCGACCCGGGATTCCCGCCGAGCGGCGTTCTGAGCGCCGACGCGATCGCGCGGATCGAGCCGTCGATCGTTCGGGTCACCGGCGTCGCCTGCGCGACGATCCAGGACGGCTCGGGGTTCGTCGTCGGACCGGGGACGATCGTGACGAACGCGCATGTCGTCGCCGGCGAGTCGGCCTCTCGGGTGATCGACGCGGGAGGACGTGAGCACAGCGCCGCCGTCGTCGCGTTCGACCCGGTGAGCGATGTCGCGGTCCTGCGGGTGCCCGAGTTCGACGCGCCGAGCCTGGCGCTGATCGATGCCGAGCCGGGCGACGAGGCCGGCGTGTTCGGATTCCCCGGCGGCGGGGCGTTGCGCATCGCCCCGGCGCGCGTCGGCGAGTCGATCTCCGCGCGCGGTACCGACATCTATCGCCGTGGCGAGTCGATCCGCGATGTGCTGGTCCTCGCGGCCCGGCTGGCACCGGGCGACTCGGGCGCCGCGGTCGTCACCGAGCGCGGCGAGGTGCTCGGGGTCGCGTTCGCGATCGACCCCGGGTCCGCGACGACCGCCTACGCGCTCGCTCGATCCGAGATCGAACCCGTCGTCGCGCGTGCCGCGGAGCGTGCCGTGGAGACGGGGAGTTGCCTCCGCGACTGAGGTCGCGATCCCCGCGGCGCGAGCGGATCGGCGAACGGCGAGCGGCTACTCGGCCTCGATGAAGATGCACTCGCCGGGACACTCCTCGGCGGACTCGACGACCGCGTCGAGCTGACCGTCGGGGATGTTGGCGAGGCCTTCGGCGCCACCGGGGGACGAGTACACCTTGTCGCCGTCCTTGACGTAGGCGAGCCCGTCGTCGAGAAGGGTGAACACGTCGGGGGCGATCTCCTCGCAGAGCCCGTCGCCGGTGCAGAGATCCTGGTCGATCCAGACCTTCATCGCCTTACTTCCTCACTTGCCGGTTGGTCGGCCGATAAGAGCGTCAGAACTGCGTTCGCGGGCGACCCCATGCGGGAGACCCGGTACGAGAACGGTGGTGGACGTCTCGCCGCGAACAACGTATCGGATGCACGGGTGCGACCCTGAACTCGGAATAGGGTCACACCAACGAGGAGGTGCTCATGGCGCAAGAGCCCGACCCGCACCTGGCCGAGTACGAGGCCGAGGTGGCCGAGCTCCAAGAACAGATGAAGGGCCTCGAAGACGAGGTCGTCGTCCTGCGCCGCCGTTTGCAGGACGCGCCCAAGCGCGTCCGCACCCTCGAGGAGCGCCTGCTCGAGACGAAGGGCCAGCTGCAACAGGCCGTCTCACAGAACGAGAAGCTGTCGGCCACCCTGCGCGAAGCACGCGAGCACATCGGGGCATTGCGCGAAGAGGTCGAAAAGCTCACGATGCCGCCCAACGGCTACGGCACGTACCTCGGCACCAACGACGATGGCACCGTCGACATCTTCACCGCCGGTCGCAAGATGCGGGTCGCGGCCCACCCCGAGGTGGAACTCGATCAGCTCGAGCGGGGCCAGGAGGTCGTGCTCAACGAATCGCTCAACGTCGTCGAGGCCCGCGTCGTCGACGGCGCGGGTGAGGTCGTCGTCTTCCGCGAGTTGCTCGACGACAAGCGGCGCGCGCTCGTGATCGGTCGCGCCGACGAGGAGCGGGTCTGCGAGCTCGCCGAGTCGCTCACGGGCGTCAAGTTGCGCGCCGGCGACCACGTGCTGCTCGACCAGCGTTCCGGGCTCCTGCTCGAGAAGCTTCCGCGGCCCGAGGCCGAAGAACTCGTTCTCGAAGAGGTCCCCGACGTGTCGTACGACGATGTCGGCGGTCTCGACGACCAGATCGAGATGATCAAGGACGCCGTCGAATTGCCGTACCTGTACGGCGACCTGTTCCGCGAACACGAGCTCCAACCGCCGAAGGGCATCCTCTTCTACGGGCCGCCGGGTTGTGGCAAGACGCTCATCGCCAAGGCCGTGGCCAACTCGCTCGCGAAACGCGTCGCGGAGAAGACGGGCAACGACAACACGAAGAGCTACTTCCTCAACATCAAGGGTCCGGAACTGCTCAACAAGTACGTCGGCGAGACGGAGCGGCAGATCCGGCTCATCTTCCAGCGCGCCCGCGAGAAGAGCGAAGAAGGGGTCCCGGTCATCGTCTTCTTCGACGAGATGGACTCGCTGTTCCGAACCCGCGGGACCGGCATCAGCTCCGACATCGAGAGCACGATCGTGCCCCAGCTCCTCGCCGAGATCGATGGCGTCGAAAGCCTGAAGAACGTCATCGTGATCGGCGCGTCGAACCGGGAGGATCTCATCGACCCGGCGATCCTGCGCCCCGGCCGGCTCGACGTGAAGATCAAGATCGAACGACCCGACCAGGAATCCGCCAAGCAGATCTTCCGCCAGTACCTCACGACCGACCTGCCGATCGCGGAAGACGAGATCAAGCAGACCCGCGGCGACGGGCAGCGTGCCGTCGCGCACATGATCGACGACGCCGTCGCGGCGATGTACGACACCGGTGACGACAACAAGTTCCTCGAGGTCACCTACCAGAACGGCGACAAGGAACTCCTCTTCTTCAAGGACTTCTCGTCGGGAGCGATGATCGAGAACATCGTGCGCCGAGCGAAGAAGCTGTCGATCAAGCGGGCGATCGCCGGCGGCGGCAAGGGCATCTGCACCCAGGACCTCCTCGATTCGATCAAGCAGGAGTTCCGCGAGCACGAGGACCTGCCCAACACCACGAACCCCGACGACTGGGCCAAGATCTCGGGCAAGAAGGGCGAGCGCATCGTCTACGTCCGCACGATCATCCAGCGGGGCGAAGAGGCCAAGGGCGGCCGCCAGATCGAACGCGTCACCACCGGCCAGTACCTCTGAGGCATCCGTACCTCTGAGTCGATCAGGGAGAGCGACGTAGGCTCTCACGATGGCCGTCCCCAAGCTCATCGGTATCGAGACCGAGTACGGGGTCGTGCTGCGCGGCGCTCCGGATCCGAACCCGGTACTCGCGTCGTCGTTGCTCATCAATGCGTTCGTCGATCAGCGCCGGGTCGGCTGGGACTTCGACGACGAGTCGCCCGGGCGCGACGCGCGCGGGTTCGCTCGCGACGGCGCGCAACCGCCCGACGTCGAGACCCACCTGGTCAACGCGGTGCTCACGAACGGCGCGCGCTATTACGTCGATCACGCCCACCCGGAGTACTCCTCGCCCGAATGTTCCGACGCGCTCCAAGCCGTGTTGTACGACAAGGCGGGGGAGCGGATCCTCGCCCGTTCGATGCAGGCCGCCCGACGGCTGATCCCCGACGACCAAGAGATCGTCGTCTACAAGAACAATTCCGACGGCAAGGGCAACAGCTACGGCACGCACGAGAACTACCTCGTGGATCGCGGCGTTGCGTTCACCCAACTCGTCCGCAACCTCATCCCGTGGTTCGTGACCCGCCAGGTCTTCACGGGCGCGGGCAA
Source organism: Actinomycetota bacterium (assembly GCA_005779345.1). Lineage (GTDB taxonomy): Bacteria > Actinomycetota > Acidimicrobiia > IMCC26256 > PALSA-610 > SXJQ01. The sequence goes on along the minus strand of SXJQ01000173.1, from coordinate 11,403 downwards.
GGTCGGCAGCGAGAACGGCGCCGCGAAGGTCGACTACCAGATCACCCAGCGCGCCGACTTCTTCGAGGAGGAGGTCGGGCTCGAGACGACGCTCAAGCGCCCGATCGTCAACACGCGCGACGAGCCCCACGCCGACCCGCAGCGTTATCGACGCCTGCACGTCATCGTCGGCGACGCGAATCTGTGCGAGGTCTCGACCCTGCTCAAGGTGGGCACGACGGCGATCGTGCTCGGCATGATCGAAGACGGCTTCATCGACAAGGACCTGTCGCTCGCGTCGTCGGTCCCGGCCATGCGCCACGTGTCGCACGACCTCACGCTGCGTCGTCCGCTCGAACTCGCCGACGGCTCGCGCGCGACGGCGGTCGAGCTCCAGTGGGAGTTCCTCCGCCTGGCCCGCAAGTACGCCGACGAGCGCGGTTTGGAGCCGTGCGGCGGCGACGAGGTCGGCGCGATGGTGCTCGACCGGTGGGAGGCGACGCTCGGGGCGCTCGAGTCCGATGTCGCGTCGCTCGACGGCGTGCTCGACTGGGTCACCAAACATCGGCTCTTGGCCGCGTACGCGGAGCGCGACCGGCTCGACTGGGGCGACGCCAAGCTCGCACTCCTCGACCTCCAGGACCACGACGGGCGCCCCGCTCGTTCGTTGTACGAGAAGCTGGTCGCGGCGGGCAAGGTCGAACGGCTGCTCGCAGAGGACGACGTGCAGGCCGCGACGAACGTGCCGCCGCCGACGACCCGCGCCTTCTTCCGCGGGCAGGTGCTCAGCCGCTGGCCGGACGCGGTCGTGGCCGCCAACTGGGACAGCCTGATCCTCGACGTCGGTTCCGACCCGTTGCGACGCATCCCGATGATGGAGCCGACCCGGGGGACCCAGGCCCACGTCGGCGCGTTGTTCGATGCCGCCCGCACCCCCCGTGACCTGGTCGACGGCCTCTCGGGTTGACTCCCCGCTGGTCGGGCGATCTCGCTACCGCGTGCCGACGGGTCAGTCGCGCCGCCGACCGGCCGATGAGTGCCTAGGATCGCCGACGGTCCGCCGAGGAGGATCCCCCCGCCATGGCCGAACGTGAGCGCAAGCAGAAGCCTGCACCCCAAAAGACCGACGACGAAGCGGTCGCCGAGACGGCCGCGACCGGCGCGTCCGAGAAGGGCGAGAAGGGCGAGAAGCTCAAGGGCGAACTCGACGACCTGCTCGACGAGATCGATTCCGTGCTCGAGTCCAATGCCGAGGACTTCGTGCGTTCCTACGTCCAAAAGGGCGGCGAGTGACGGGCGAGCCCCCGGCGCGCCGATAGCCTCCCGCCCGATGCTCACCTCCTGCGAACGATCCGCGCCGTGACCGACAGCCCGCTGCCGTTCTTCGCCCCGACCCTCGACCCCGGGCCGTCGTTCCTCGACCTCTTGCGGCGCGTGCAGCCCGAAGCGCTCCCCGGCGCCGGCCTCGACCTCGGCCTCGCGGGCGGGATGCGGGCCGCCGGGATGCGAGCCGACGGTCTGCGGGCCGGCGGGGCCTACGACGGGCTCGAGATCCCGCACGCGACGACCGTGGTCGCGGTGCGCTTCGGCGCCGGCGTCGTGATGGCCGGCGACCGCAGGGCGACCGCCGGCTACTCGATCGCCGGACGTCGGATGGAGAAGGTGCAGCCCGCCGACGACTACTCGGGCGTCGCGATCGCCGGTTCGGCCGGACCTGCGATCGACATGATCCGACTCTTTCAGACCCAGCTCGAACACTACGAGAAGGTGCAGGGCGCGCAGCTGAGCCTCGAGGGCAAGGCCAACCAGCTCGCCCAGATGGTGCGGGCGAACCTGCCCGCGGCGATGCAGGGTTTCGTCGTAGTACCGATCTTTGCCGGATTCGACCAGCGCCGCGGCCGTGGCCGCGTCTTCACCTACGACGCGACCGGGGGCCGCTACGAGGAACTCGACTTCGCGACGACGGGCAGTGGCTCGATCCACGCCCGCAACTGGATCAAGAGCGGCTGGCGCGACGACCTCGACGCCGACGCGGCCGTGGGCCTGGCGATCCGCTCGTTGTTCGCGGCGGCCGACGAAGACGTCGCGACCGGCGGGCCCGACCTCGTTCGGCGCATCTTTCCGACGGTCGCCGTGATCGACGCCGACGGCTACCGCGGGCTTCCCGACGACGACGTCGAGACGTTGAGCCAGGCGCTCCTCGGCGGGCCCGAACGAGGGGGTGACGCGTCGTGAGCATGCCGTTCTATGTCTCGCCCGAGCAGGTGATGAAGGACCGCGCCGAGTATGCGCGCAAGAACATCGCTCGCGGCCGCGACCTCATCGCGATGTGCATCGATCCCGGCGTGTTGCTCATCGCCGACAATCCGAGCAAGACGCTGAGCAAGATCAGCGAGATCTACGACCGCATCGCGTTCGCTGCCGTCGGCAAGTACAACGAATTCCAGATGCTGAAGGTCGCCGGGATCCGCTCTGCTGACCTCAAGGGCTACAGCTACAGCCGCGAAGACGTCTCGGCTCGCGAGCTCGGCAACGCCTACGCGCAGACGCTCGGTCAGGTGTTCACGCACGAGATGAAGCCCTACGAGGTCGAACTCCTCGTGTGCGAGGTCGGTGCCACGCTCGAAGACGACGAGCTGTACCACATCTTCTACGACGGCGTGGTCATCGACGAACAGGGCTTCTCGGCGATCGGCGGCCAACACGAACAGGTGAACGCTGCGCTCGAGGCCGACTTCGACCCGCACGCGACCCTCGCGGACGCGATCAAGCTCGGCGCTCGGGTGCTCGGCGGCGACGCCGGGCCGCTCGCGGCCGAACAGCTCGAAGTCGCCTTCCTCGATCGCTCCCGGACGCGGCGCATGTTCCGTCGGATCCGCAACGGCGAGCTCGACGGGCTGCTCGGGGCCTAGCCCCGCAGCAGCCGTACACTCGCCACCACATGGACCGGCGGATCTTCGGCCTCGAGAACGAGTACGGCGTCACGTGCACGCTGCGCGGCCAGCGTCGACTGAGCCCCGACGAGGTCGCGCGGTACCTGTTCCGCCGGGTCGTGTCGTGGGGGCGCAGCTCCAACGTCTTCCTCGAGAACGGGGCGCGCCTCTACCTCGATGTCGGGAGCCACCCCGAGTACGCGACTCCCGAGTGCGATTCGCTGCTCGACCTCGTGGTGCACGACAAAGCCGGCGAACGCATCCTCGAGAATCTCGTCGCGAGCGCCGAGCAGCGCCTGCGCGAAGAGGGGATTCGCGGCGAGGTGTACCTGTTCAAGAACAACACCGATTCGGCGGGCAACAGCTACGGCTGCCACGAGAACTACCTCGTCGAGCGCGAGGGCGACTTCGCCAAGGTCACCGACGTGCTGATCCCCTTCCTCGTGAGCCGCCAGATCTACGTGGGCGCGGGCAAGGTGCTCCAGACCGCGCGTGGAGCGATGTACTGCATCGCCCAGCGGGCCGAGCACATCTGGGAAGGCGTGTCGTCGGCGACGACGCGCTCGCGTCCGATCATCAACACGCGCGACGAGCCCCATGCCGACGCGGAGCGATTTCGCCGCCTGCACGTGATCGTCGGCGACTCCAACATGTCGGAGTACTCGACCTACCTCAAGTGCGGCACGACCTCGATCATTCTCAAGATGCTCGAGGAAGACGGTGCGCCGTGGCGCGACCTCACCCTCGAGAACCCGATCCGCGCGATCCGCGAGATCAGTCACGATGTCACCTGCCGGCGCCGCGTCCGACTCGCCAACGGACGCGAGCTCTCGGCGTTCGAGCTGCAGAGCGAGTACCTCACACGAGCGCTCCGGTTCGCCAAGCGACGCGGGCTCCCCGAGCAGGAACAGCGCGCCCTCGACATGTGGGAGCACGTCATGACCACGATCGAGCGCGACCCGCTCGAGCTGCGCTCCGAGGTCGACTGGGTCATCAAGTACCACCTCGTCGAGGCGTACCGGGCCAAGCACGACCTCCCGCTGACCCACCCGCGCGTCGCGCTCGTCGACCTGGCGTACCACGACGTCACGCGGGCCCGTTCGCTCTACTACAAGCTCCAGGATCGTGGGTTCGTCGACCGGGTCGTCACCGACGAAGCGATCGACCTTGCGATCGACGAGCCTCCGCAGACCACCCGGGCGCGCCTGCGCGGCGCGTTCATCAAGCGGGCCAAGGAGAAGAAGCGCGACTACACGGTCGACTGGGTCCACCTGAAGCTCAACGACCAGGCCCAGCGCACGGTGCTCTGCAAGGATCCGTTCAAGAGCCGCGACGAGCGCGTCGAGCGCCTCATCGCGTCCTTGTAGGCCGGCCCGGCCGCGGCGATGCCGTCCTTCCGCAGCGGGGTCGTCACCGAGTTGCTCGCACAGCGCGAGGGACTGCAGCGCGTCCTCGTCGACCTCGGCGGCGAACCCGAGCGCGCGTATGTGCTGACACGACTCACGGGCGACGTCGCCCCCGGCGATCACGTCGTCGTCAACACGACGGCGGTCGAGCTCGGACTCGGCACCGGGGGTTGGCACGTCGTTCACTGGAACCTCGCGCGTTCCGCCTGGAGCGAGCCGGGCCCCGGCCACATCATCAAGGGTCGGTACACGAGCCTGCAGGCCGACGTCGGCAGCGCCGAGGAGCACCACGCGGAGCTGGCCGACATCAGCAGCATCGACGGCCTCCCGGTGGTCGCGAGCGCGCTCCACAGCCAGGTCGCGGCGATCGCGGTCGCGGCGAAGCACACGCGACCGGCGATTCGAGTCGCGTACGTCATGACCGACGGCGCGGCGCTCCCGCTCGCGCTCTCCGATCTCGTCGCCGAGCTCCGTTCGCGCGGCCTGATCGATGTGACGATCACGTGCGGCCACGCGTTCGGCGGCGACTACGAGACGGTCTCGTTGTACAGCGCACTGGCGGTCGCCGAGCACCTCGCGAACGCCGACCTCGCGATCGTCGCGATGGGCCCGGGCATCGTCGGGACGAACACGCGGCTCGGATTCAGCGGGATCGAACTCGGCCCGATCCTCGACGCGACGGTCGGGCTCGGCGGCCGCCCGATCGCGACCCTGCGGGCGAGCTTCGCCGACCCGCGCCCGCGTCACCAGGGCGTGTCGCACCACACGATCACCGCGCTCGGGATCGCGACGCGCTCGCGCGTGACCATCGCGGTGCCGCGCGTCGGCGGCGAGCGCGAGGCACGGCTGCGATCCGACCTCCAAGCCGCCGCGCTCGACGATCGCCACGACGTGGTCGCCGTCGACGTCCCCGACATCGTCGCCGAGTTCGCGGCCCACGACCTGCACATCACGTCGATGGGCCGCGCTGCCGCCGACGACCCGATCCTCTTCGAGTGCGCGGCCGCCGCCGGAGTCCTCGGCGCGCTCCCGTAGCATCCGCGCATGACCGACGGTCCGAGCCGCTCCGAGCGCGTCCTCAACCTCCTGGCCCTGCTGATCGATACGCGGGTCCCGGTGAGCCGGAGCGACATCTTGGGTCAGATCGGCGGCTATCCCGGCGACAACGATGCCGGCCGACGGGCGTTCGAGCGCGACAAGGAGATGTTGCGCAGCATGGGGGTACCGATCCGTGTCGTGCTCGGCGCCGATCGCGTCGAGCAGCTCTACACGGTCGATCCCGACGAGTACTACCTCCCCGACCTCGGCCTCACCGACGACGAGAGCGCGGCGCTGCGCGTCGCCGTCAACGCTGTCGCGCTCGGCAGCGGTGCCGGTCAGGGTGCGCTGCTGAAGCTCGGCGCGCTCACCGGTGCGGCGGGCCCGCTGATCGCGGCGCTCCCGATGGTTCCCCAGCTCGCGACCCTGTTCGACGGCTCGCGCCGCCGGTGCCTCGCGACCTTCACCTATCGCGGCGACAAGCGCACGATCGAGCCGTGGGCGGTGATCGGTCGTCGCGGACGTTGGTATGTCGTCGGTCACGACCACGCCCGCGACGCACTCCGGACGTTCCGCGCCGATCGGCTCGGATCCGACGTGAAGCTCGGCCCGCCCGGGGCGTTCACCGTCCCCGCCGACTTCCGCCCCGAGGCGTTCGGCGACGACGCTCCCTGGCAGATCGGCGACGAGCAACTCATAGTTCGCGTCGCGGTCGACTTCGGCCATCTCGACGAGTTCGTGGTCGCGGCCGGCCCCGATGCCACCGTCGAGCGGCTCGCCGACGGCACCGGCATCGTGACGTTCGAGGTCGCGAACCGCGCGGCCTTGCGGTCGTTCGTGCTCGGATTCGAAGAACATGCCGAGGTACTCGATCCACCGGATCTGCGTGCCGAGATCGTGGCCTGGCTCGAACGCGTCGCGGGCGTGCCGTCATGACGCGACCGGTCAACGAGGTCCAGCGGATCCTCGCGCTGGTGCCGTTCCTCGTCGCCCATCCGGGGATCGCCAAGGCCGAGGTCGCCGAGCGGTTCGGCCTGAGCGCGGCGCAACTCGACGACGACCTCGGCCTCGTCTTGATGATCGGGACGCCACCGTTCTCGCCGGGCGACTACATCGACGTCGACGACGACGGCGAGCACGTCACCCTCTGGATGGCTGAATCGTTCCGGCGACCCGTGCGGCTCTCGCCGTCGGAGGGTCTCGCACTCCTCGCCGCGGGCCGCGTCCTGCTCGCGGTGCCCGGCTCGGATCCCGACGGTCCGTTGGCCTCGGCGTTGGCGAAACTCGAAGCCGCGCTCGGCGCGCCCGGTCTCGTGGTGCAGATGACGGCGCCGGCGCATCTCGCCGCCGTTCGGGAGGCCGTCGACGCCCGCCGCCGCATCGAGATCGACTACTGGTCGGCGGGGCGCGAGGAACTCACGACCCGGGTCGTGGATCCGCTGGCGGTCTTCAGCGCCACGGGGGAGTGGTACCTCGAGGCCTACTGCCATCGGGCCGCCGCCGATCGTCTGTTCCGCATCGATCGGATCCGCGAGTTGCGCTCCACCGAGGAACACTTCACCCCGCCCGACGACGATCCGGGGCCCCCGGTGGTGTTCCATCCCCGCCCCGACGACCTCCGGGTCACCATCGACCTCGCGCCGAGCGCGTCGTGGGTCGTCGAGCGCTACCCGACCGAGTCGGTGATCCAGCGCGACGATGGTCGCCTCCGGGTCTCGCTCGCGGTGAGCGAACCGACGTTCCTGGCCCGCCTCCTCCTCGGTCTCGGTGATGACGCCAGCGTCGTCGAACCCGTGGAACTGCGGTCGGTCGCGGGCGAGGCCGCCACTCGGGTGATCGCCCGGTACCGTGCCGCCGCGACGAACATGGGGAACCGGAAGCCTTCAGACGGCGTTGGATCGGTCGACGAGTGAGCGAAGAATCGCGCCCCGGCGCAGGAGGACCCAGCGCTGTGGATGCAGGCACGCTCGACGGTATCGACGACCTCGACGACCATCTCCCCGCGAACCCCGCCCAGCGCGGCCGCGAACTGCTCCCCGATGCGCCGACCCGCCGGCGTCGCAAGCGCACGAACGGGCGCAAGGTCGCGACCGAGTGGACGATCCTCATCATCGCCGCGCTCACGATCGCGCTGCTGATCAAGGCCTTCTTGTTCCAGGCGTTCGTGATCCCGTCGGCGTCGATGGTCCCGACGCTGAAGATCGACGATCGGATCCTCGTCAACAAGCTGTCGTACAGGCTGCACGACGTGCACCGGGGCGACGTGGTCGTCTTCACCGCGCCGCCCGGCGCCGACCAGGGCGACGTCGACCATCTCGTCAAACGCGTCATCGGCCTGCCCGGCGAGCGGATCGAGGCCCGTGCCGACGCGATCTACATCGACGGGCGCGCCCTCGACGAGCCGTACGTCAACCCGAATTGTGCCGAACCCATTGCGACCTCCGGCATCGCCATGCGCACCCAGACGATCCCGGCCGGTCAGGTGTTCGTGATGGGCGACAACCGCTGCGAGTCGAAGGACTCACGCGCCTTCGGTCCGGTCCCCATCGACACCATCGTCGGCCGCGCCTTCGTGCGGATCTGGCCACCGACCCGCATCAAGTTCCTGTAGGCGGTGGGCCCGCCGAGGCGGGTCCGGCGGTCCATTCGCCGAGCGTTGCGACGAGCCGATCGGGTCGATCGCAGTAGAGCCCGTCGATCCCGATCTCGAGCATCCGGCGCAGGTGCCGGGTCTCTTGGGCATCCCACGCGAACGCGCGGATGCCGAAGCGGTGGAACAGCGACACGAGGCCGGCCGTCCAGTCGCTGTGGTGGAAGTTCATGACCTCGATGCCGGCGGCGGCGAGGTCGTGGGCGTGCCGCTCGTGCGGCGCCGTCAGGCGCTCGCTCCGGCGACTGTGGACGAGGTGCGCCGCGGTCGAGGCCCGAACGCCACGCAGCACCTCGAGGTCGGGGTGGCACAGCCAGAGGCGATCGGTGGCGCCGGCGGCACCGACGACGGCGAGGAGCGGCTCGATCACCGCGACCTCTTGGGCGTCGACGGAGAGTTCGAAGGCGGATCCGAGCGACGCGAACACATCGGCGAGGCGGGGGATCCCCAGCCTCGCCAGGTCGGCGGTGTCGAGATCGCGCACTTTGCGACGTCGCAGGCCGCTGCCGACGGATGCATCGTGGGCGCAGACCACCTCGCCGTCGGCGCTCAGGCGGCAATCCGTCTCGAGCCCCTGCGCGCCCGCAGCGAGCGCCCGGGTGAAGGCCTCGAGCGAGTTGTCGGGCGCTTCGAGCCGGGCCCCGCGATGGGCGAACCCGAGCGGTGGTTGCGGCCCGAGCCTCAAGAGGCCACCACAGCGTGCCGAAGGGATACGCACACCGGCCGGAGATGGCGGTGCTGGGGCATACCAGGGACGGTAGACGGTGACCACGATCAGGGCGAACTGTCCGAGCTGTGGAGACGTGCAGTTGAAGGCGAGCGACCTGGTCGTGCGGGTCTGCTCCGACGACGAGCGTGGCTCGTATTCCTTCCGCTGCCCGGACTGCCACATGCCGGTTGCGAAGGACGCGAGTCGGCGCATCGTCGACCTGCTCGTCGGCAGCGGTGTCCGCATGCAGGTCTGGCGCCTGCCCGCCGAGTTGCACGAGGCGCGCCGGGGCCCGACGCTCACGCCCGACGACCTCCTCGACTTCCACCTCCACCTCCAGTCGGATGGCTGGTTCGAGACGCTCGCCGAAGACGTGCGGCGCACGATCGAGTCCTGAGATCCGGCATAGGCTGTGCCGATGCCCGCGGCCATCGCCCTCGTCGTCGCCCTCGCCGCCATCGCGGTGGTGATCGTCGCTGCGGCGCGTGCCCAGCGCGAGATCGATCCGACGCTGCGTTCGCTCCACCGCCTGCACGGCGACCTGCGCCCGGCCCTCGTGGTCGCACGCGACGATCGCGACCGGTCGCGCCGGCTCCGTTGAGCCGCCGGTCGGCTGCGTCGCCCACGACGACTGCTCGCTAGGCTCGCGCCTCGATGCCCAGTCTCGGCGGACTCGAAATCGTCGTCATCGCCGTGGTTGCCCTCCTCGTGTTCGGCCCGAAGCGGCTTCCCGAGGTGAGTCGCCAGGTCGGCGGCGCCCTCCGCGAGCTGCGCCGCGTCCAGACCCAGGTGAAGTCCGAGATCGACGACGCCCTCCGGATCGACGAGGCCGCGCCGTCGCGCCCGCCACGAGCGGCGCTCGACGCCAAACCCGTCCCGACCGGTCCGGCGACGCCGCCGGCCGCCGAGGTCCCGCTCGACGTTCCCGACGCCCCGGATGCTCCGGCGGCTCGGGACACACCCGAGCCGCCGGACTCCGGCAGCTTCAGCTGAGCCCGACACGGCGATGACCGACCCGACGCTCGCGGCCGACGACGGCCGCATGACCCTCGTCGAGCACCTCACCGAGTTGCGCCGCCGCCTGATGATCAGCGTCGCCGCGATCGGATTCTGTTCGATCGTCGTGTTCGTCTTCTCGTCCGACATCGTCCATTTCCTCGAGGGCCCCTACGACAAGGTGATCGGCAGGATCGACACGTGCGCCGGGAACGCCTGCGACCTGTCGGTCATCGATCCGCTCGCTCCGTTCATGGTCAAGATCAAGATCGCGACCTACGGCGGCATCGTGCTCGCGCTGCCGATCGTGATGTTCCAGTTGTGGCGGTTCGTGACACCGGGGCTCCACAGCCACGAAAAGCGCTACGCCATCCCGTTCCTGCTCTCGGCGGTCGTGTTGTTCCTCGCCGGCGGCGTCATCGCCTGGTTCACGCTCGAAAAGGCGCTCGGATTCCTCCTCGTCGACGTCGGTGGGGGACTCCAACCGAACATCGTCGCCGACAAGTACCTCAACCTGGTCATGTTCATGTTCTTGGCGTTCGGAGCGGCGTTCGAGTTCCCGGTGCTGCTCGTGTTCATGTTGCTCGTCGGCGCGATCACCACCGGCCAACTCCGCCGGGCACGTCGTCACGCCGCCGTCGGCATCGTCATCGTGGCGGCGGTCATCACCCCGAGCCAGGACCCCTACTCTTTGTTCTTCATGGCAGGCCCGATGTACCTCTTCTACGAGATGTCGATCCTGATCGGAAGGGTGATGAAGCGATGAGCCAGCGACGGAAGATCCGCCGCCAGGTCGTACCGATCGGTCCGTCGACGCGCGACAAGGCGATCGCCTACCTCGGCGCGCTCGGCGTGGTGCTCGCCACCGCGCTCATCGTCTGGCTCCTGCGGCCCGGCGATCCCGACCCCTACGGACTCACGGGCGGCATGGCGAACCGCCAACCGCGGGTCACGTGGCTCGTCGTCCTCAGCTTCGCGGCCGTCGTCGGCGCCTTCGTCACCCTCCATCGAGTGGCGCGCGGCAAGTATCGCCGCCACCGGGCCTGGGTCGGCGTCGTCGTCCTCGCGCTCGCGGTCGGCGCCGGGTTCGCCTGGCCCGGCGGTCTGTTGCGCAAGGGTCCGGTCCCGATCGATCTGCCGCCGATCGCGACCCTGCCGAGCACCGTCGCGACGCCGACGACGCTCGCCGGCGACACAGCCACGACGCTCGCCGGCGACACCGCCACGACGCTTGCCGGCGACACAGCCACGACGCTTGCCGGCGACACAGCGGCCCCGACCACCACGACCCCGGCGACTGGCTCGACCTCGGCGGATGCCACGAGCGACACGACTGCGACCCCGACCGAATCCTCCGGATGACCGCGGTCGGGGCGCGGGTCGACTTCGTCGCCCGTCGGCCGTTCCCGCTCGACGACTTCCAGGTGCAGGCGCTCGACGCGCTCGACGCCGGCCGGTCGGTGCTGGTCGCGGCCCCGACGGGATCCGGCAAGACCCTCGTCGCCGAGTATGCGATCGCCCGCGCCCGGGCGATCGGCAAGAAGACCTTCTACACGACCCCGTTGAAGGCGCTGTCGAACCAGAAGTACGCCGACCTGGTCCGCGAACACGGCAGCGAGGCCGTCGGGTTGCTCACCGGCGACAACGCGATCAACGGCGAAGCTCCGATCGTCGTCATGACGACCGAGGTGC
>SXJQ01000172.1 GCA_005779345.1 Actinomycetota bacterium | reverse complement strand
CCGCGGCAGCCGGCGGTGGTGGCGGCGGCGGGTATTACGGCGGTGGTGGCGGTGGCGCGTCGGGCAACGGGTTCGGTGCCGGGGGCGGCGGCGGCGCGGGATCGAACCTCGTGACCGCGTCAGCGACCGATTCGTCGGTCACCGACGGGGCGTCGTCGGCCGGAGCGATCGTGATCAGCGCGCTCGCGAGCGCGCCGCCCACGAGCGGCAGCCTCGACACCTCCTACTCCCACACCTTCACGGTCGTCGGCTTCGACGACGCTGCTGCACCCGACCCGTCGAGCGCCCCGACCTTCAGCGTCTCGAGCGGCACGCTGCCCGCGGGCATGAGCCTCGACGGCACGACGGGCGAGTTGTCCGGAACCCCGACCGAAGCGGGGACGTTCTCGCTCGCCGTCACCGCGTCGGCCACCGGTTCGGTCGACATCAGCTCGACCCAGACGTTCGACCTCGTCGTCGTGGATCCGTCGGCGCCGACGACGACCAGTCCGGGTGCGACCACCGTGCCCGGCGCGACGACATCGACGACCGGCTCGGGCGAACTGCCCGCTACGGGTGGCCGCGGGACCGGGCCGCGGGTGGCCTTCGCCCTCGGGCTCCTCGCCCTCGGCGGACTGATGCTCACGTCGTCCCGTCGGGGCACGATCCGCCGAGGCACAACCCGCGCCTGAGCGCCTCCCGTTGACGGCGAACCGGTCCGACGCGCAGCGAGTTCGAACTCGTTGCTCGTCGTTACGCGAACCAGGCCGAGAGGCGGGTCATGGCTCCGGTGATGAGCAGCAGGCCGAGACCGAGGAGCATGCCTCCGGCGATGCGATCGACCCACCCCATCCACTTGCGCGCCCGCTTGCTGGCGGCGAGGAACCGGTCGAGCATCGCGGTCGCGAAGAGGAAGGGCACGGCGAGGCCCAACGAGTAGGTGCCGAGCAGAACGACGCTGTGGAGCAGCGAGTCCTGGGTGGCCGCGAGGGTGAGGATCGCCGCAAGCACCGGTCCGATGCACGGTGTCCACCCGGCGCCGAATGCACCGCCGACCACGTAGGTCGTGGCGAAGCCCAGGGGCTTGCCCGTGGCGTAGCCCAGCGCTCGGATCTCGCGGTCGAGGATCGGGATGCGGAGCAGGCCGAGGAGGTGGAGGCCGAGGATGATCACCATCGCCCCGCCGATGCGGGCGATCCAGTCACTGTGGTCTCGGAGGAGGCCGCCGGCAGCGGTCGTCGAGAGGCCGAGGGCAACGAACACGGTCGTGAACCCCAACACGAACAGCACGCCGTTGAGGAGGGCGAGGTTCTTCCGGCGTGACTCGTTCGTGGTGTCGGAGACACCGGTGATGAAGGCGACGTAGCTCGGTACGAGCGGCAGGACGCACGGAGACAAGAAGCTGAGGAGACCGGCGAAGAACGCGGCGGCCAGGCCGGCGATGCCCCAGGAGATCTTGTCGTTGGCGCTGTCCTGGGCCGCTTCGCGGTAGCCGCCCGCGACGGCCTCGGCACGGGCGATCGCCGCCTCGACGTTCGGGTCGTCGAAGTCGATGGCGCCGGGCCAGCGCATGACGACGACACCGTTCTTGTCGATGAGCACCGACTCGGGGACGCCGGTGGAGTGGAAGGTAGGGGTGAAGCTGTCCCCGGGGTCGAGCCAGATCGGGTAGGTGACGCCGCGCTCGGCCGCCGTCTGCTCGACCGCTCCGGCCATCCCGTCGCGATCGATGGAGACGCCGACCATGGTGAAGTCGTCGTCGCGGTGCAACTGGTAGAGCTCCTCGAGGTCGGGCATCTCCTCGACGCAAGGGCGGCACCACGTCGACCATTTGTTGACCAAGACGGTCTGGCCGCGCAGGTCCGCGAGTGCGACCGGCTCGCCGTCGAGGGTCGTCGCGGTGAACTCGGGCGCTTCCTCGCCGATCTCACCGTTCGACGCGAAGGCCGTGGAGCACGCGCCGATCAACGCGATCGAGACGATCGCCGTGCACACGGCGAGGCGCGGGAGCGCCCGGGCCCATGCCGGCCCGGGCGCCGCGCGCGTTCGCCAGGTCGCAGAGGTCAGCGCGACTCCTTCGGTTCGCCGCTGGCCGCGAGCCGAAGGCCGTCGGCGTCCGACCACACGATGGCGGTCAGCGTGCCGTCGGTGTCGATCGAGGGCGTGTTGCCGTCGGCGAAGGGCTCGGGCAGCTGCTCGATGTCACCGTCGGCGACGCGCGCGAGGTTCACCGTCTGGTCCTTCGTGCGTCGATCGTCCCAGACGATCCACGTCTCGTCGGCGTCGGTGGTGGCAAGGTCCATGTACGCGGGCGGGTAGAAGTCGGCCGTCGCGACGGCCGTGGGGGTGGCGAAGGTCTGACCGCCGTCGTCGGACCGCGTGAAGTACACGCCCTGACGTCCCTCGACCCCGGTGTAATAGACGTTCTGGAGGTTGTCGTGGGAGTCGATGGTGATCTCCGGTCCGGCTTCCGGGCAGCCGTTGAAGCGCCAGTTGTCGTTGCCGAGCTTCACCGGGTCACTCCAGGTCGCCCCGTCGTCGTAGCTCCGCGCCACCGCGCTGTCACGAACCTGGGTGTTGGCGCTGAACTGGTCCTTGTTGCGGAACGCGAAGAAGACGGTGCCGGCGGAGTCGGCGGCGAGCGCGTTGTCGCAGCACTCGCAGCTCGTCATCTCGACACGCGTCGACGGCCCGAAGGTCTCGCCGCCATCATCGGACGACACCACGGCGATCCCAGTGGGATCGCTGCGGTAGTCGAGGTAGCCGATCCACACCTTGTCGCCGCTGACGGCGATGTCCTGGTAGAGCTCCGACGTCTCCTCGCCGTCGGCGGCCGAGATCCACTGTCCCTCGGGGAAGGTGGTGCCGCCATCGGTCGAGAGGGCATAGGCGACGCGCATGACGCTCATGTCGTCGTTCATCACGGGCCAGGTGACGAGCACGCGGTCGTCACCCGTGACCGCGACCTTCACGCTGTTGTTGAACCCGGCGTTGACCTCGCCGTCGTTCTTGTTGACCCGAACCGGATCGGAGAACGTGGCGCCGGCGTCGTCGCTGTGGGCGAGGTAGACGTCCTGGGGTGTGAAGTTCTGGTCCTCGGCCTTGGGAAGGTCCTGGGCCCAGGCGACGTAGATCCGGCCGGTGGCGCGATCGATGGCGACATCGGAGTCGTGGGTCGCCCCATCGGCCACCGTCACCGGGTCGGCGAACCCATCGGCCTCGAGCGTCGCGGGCGGGTTCTCGACGACGATCCCGGTGGTGTCACTGGTGGCAGCGTCGTCGGTGGCCTCGTCGTCGGAACACGCGGCGAGCGAGATCGCCGCGAGCAGTGCCATCGCCCCGCAGGCGACACGACGGCTCGAGCGGGCGGTGGTGGTGTGCATCGAACGGCTCCTGGTGGCGCGGGCGGTGGGGTGCTGGCTCTCGTGGGACGTCATTCCTCGCCTCCCGAGTAGGCGAGGCTCGTGCAGCCTTCGAGGCCGAGCACAGCGGCGGCATCCATCGCCTGGCCGTGGAGCGTGTCGGTCTGGGCTTGCGGCAGCCACAGCGCGTCGGTGTCGTCGTTGCCCTCGTCGACGAGGCGTTGGATCTGGTTCGCCTGCTCGATCACACCCGTGAGCGACGTCGCGAACGTCTCGAACTCGGCTTCGTGGCCGCTCGGCGGGTCCAGGGCGGCCAGCGCCGTGTAGTCCTCCTCGACGGCCGCCAACGTGGCCGCCGACCCCGTATCGAAGTCTTCGAGCGTGGCGGGGACCGTGCTCGGCGCGACCACGTCGCTCAACGCGGCGCTCACCCGATCACAGATGGGGTTCGCCGCCGCCTGGAAGTCGCTCAGCGGCTGCGTCTTCACCGACGCTTCCGATGTGGTGGTCGCCGTCGACTCGTCGCTCGAGTCACTGCACCCGGCGAGGGGCACGACCGCTACGAGGCACAATCCGGCGACCCCGAGTACCGCGCGGGGGTGATATCGACTCACGAAGAACGTCCTCCCATGTGGTTCGCGTCGCGTCCCGCTCCGAGAGGAGGCGAGTGAGCGATGCAGATCAGTTCAGGGAGTAGTCGTCCCAGCGCGGCGGAAAGTTCCCGCAGATACGAAAAGGATGTCGGCTGGCCCGCGGCCCCGCTACGGCGCGGACTCGCCGACCCCTGGCTCGCCGGCCGCGAGGTCGGGGAGGACGGGGTCGGGGATGGTGTGTTCGGTCTGGCCGCGCAGGATCGCCAGTTCTTCGGCGAGCAGGCGCGTGCGTTCCTCGAGCTTGGAGAGCTCGTAGGAGAAGTAGACGCACACCATCAACAAGAACGCGATCGACGCGAGGAACAACGTGCTCGGCGCATAGCGGATGTTGAGCCACTGCGAGGTGCGGTCGAGCAGCGACGGCACCGACGCGATCAGCAGCACGAACGTGCCGACCACGATCCACAACAACGTGTACTTACCGCGCAACTGACGGCGGCGCAGCAACCGCAACAAGAAGACACCGGCGACGAGACACAACGCGATCACGAGCACATGGGCGCGGCCCGACAGCCCGAGCGAACCGTCGCCGCCGAGCGTGTCGCCGATGCCCCCGTCGGGGCAGTCGGCAGACGTCTGCGCGAGCGCCGCCGCGACCGCACCCGTCACGATCCCACCTCCGACGGTTCGGACTCCGCCGCGCCGCTCCGAGTCGCGGCCGCAACGGGCGTGGGATCGCTTCGCCGCTGCCGGCGGCTCCCGGCGAAAGAGAACTGCGCAATCATCGTGACGAGCAACCGGACGTAGTGGTACACGAGCCGGAAGTGGCGCGTGCTCGGCACGCCCGCCTGCCGCTCGCGGATCACCACGGGCACCTCGACCACCGCGAACCCGGCGTTGCACGCCTGGAGCAACGCCTCGGTCGAGTCCATGAACTCGACGGGATAGGTCGCCGCGAACTGCTCGAGCATCGGCGCGCTGAACGCGCGGAACCCCGACGACGTGTCGGAGAACCGCTGATGGGTCAGCGCGTTGATGGAGATGCGCAACACGTGCATCGCCGAACGTCGCAACGGCCCGACCCGATACTCGACCGTGCCCCCCTCGCCGAAGCGGGTACCGATCACCAGATCCGCGCCGGCGTCGAGCGAATCGAGCAGGGCGCCGATCGCGTTCGGGTCGTGTTGGCCGTCGGCATCGAACTGCACCGCGCGCCGATATCCGTGGCGCACCGCGTAGCGGAATCCAGTCTGCAGCGCTCCGCCGATCCCGAGGTTGAACGGCAACTCCACCACCGCGACGCTCGCGGCCCGAGCGACGGCGGCCGTTGCGTCGCGGGAACCATCGGAGACGACGAGGATGTCGAGGTCGGGGCGCACGCCGTGGAGTTCGGCGAGCGTCGCGGGGAGCGCCGCCTCCTCGTTGTACGCGGGGATCACGACGAGCGTGTCGGACCTCGTCGTCGG
>SXJQ01000171.1 GCA_005779345.1 Actinomycetota bacterium | reverse complement strand
TCCGTGCCGTGTCCCGCGATGCGGAGCACGAACCGCTCGTCGCCGACCGCGACGAGCAGGTTGCGGTTCGTGATGCCGCCGTCGAGGGCACGCACGACGTGTGCCCGGCCTTCCCAGCCGGGCACACGTGCGAGAATTGGAGCGAAGTCGAGCGCGTCCAGGTCAGTGGCCGTGCTGCTCGTCGGTGATCCGAGCGTCTTCGGCGTCCTCGAGTTCGCGGAACCGGTCGACATCGCCGCTCTCGAGGGCATCCTCGATCGCGCGCAACTCCTCGGGGGTTCCCTGGACCTTCGGCCCGGTGAACCAGTTCTTGGCCGACACCATCCACCACACAGCGACGACGATGAACAGGCCGATGATGATCGGGCCGGTGAAGTTGACGTTGGAGAGGTGGTAGAAGGGCACCCCGTCGAAGTCGGTGCTGCCCCCGATCGGCCAGAACGGCCAGAACGGCGGTGCGAAGAACAGCACGGAGATGAACCCGACCCACACGACCGAGGTCCAGCCGACGATCTTGCTGTACTTGCCGAGGTTCCACTCACCCTGGCGGAAGTCGGGGTTCGTGAGACGCAGGAAGATCGGGATCACGTAGGCGATGTAGAGACCGACCACGCACATCCCGGTCATGGCGAAGAAGGCCACCGAGTAGTCGTTCGCCTGGTAGAGCGACAGCGCGCCGACGAGGAACGACAGCGCGCACCCGAGCCAGATCGAGTTCGTCGGCGTCCGCGTGCGCGGGTTGATGCGGTGCCAGAGCTTGTGGCCGGGGATCGCTCCGTCGCGCGAAAACGCGTAGATCATGCGCGAGTTCGCGGTGACCGATGCCATCCCGCAGAAGAACTGGCCGACGACACAGATCGCGATGAGGAGCTTGGCTCCGATCCCGCCGAGCGGCGCAGCGAGCGCGTTCGCGCCGCCGGTCGCGTAGAAGCCGTCGACCCCGAGGATCAGTTCGCCGAACTTGCCCTTCGGGGTCGCTTGCAGCATCGCGATGTTGAG
Organism: Actinomycetota bacterium; assembly: GCA_005779345.1. GTDB lineage: Bacteria > Actinomycetota > Acidimicrobiia > IMCC26256 > PALSA-610 > SXJQ01. Next base: position 3,995 of record SXJQ01000171.1, on the reverse strand, counting down.
GATCAGGGCGGCGATTGCAGAGATGTAGATGGAGCGAACGATGGCAACCGAAGCGCTCCGCCCCGCGTCGTGGGTCTCCTCGCTGACGTGCGCCGACGCATCGAAGCCGGTGATCGTGTACTGGGCGAGCAACAGGCCGATCAGCGATGCGTACAGCCCGGGGATGAAGCTGCTCCCGCCGTTGTTCGTCCAGCCGGTGCCGTTGTTGAAGTCGAGGATGAAGCCGAATCCCTCGCGGTTGTCGGGGGCGATCAGCAGCACGGCGAAGATCACGAGCACGCCACCGACGTGCCACCACACGCTGATGTCGCCGAGGAGCTTGACCACCGTGACGCCGGCGATGTTGATGAGCGCGTGTGCGAGCAACATGAATGCGAAGATCACGAACACGGTTTTCGACGTGAGCCGGAAGTCGGCGTCGAACAGCTTGATCAGGTAGCCGGTGAACAACGCGAGCGCGTAGTCGACCGACGCGATGACCCCGATCTGGCCGATCAGGTTGAACCACCCCGTGAACCAGCTCCACATCGCCCCGTTCTTCCGGGCGAGCTTGCCGCTCCAGTAATAGAGGCCGCCGGCAGTCGGGTACACCGAGACGATCTCGGCCATCGACATGCCGACGAGCAGCGAGAAGAACCCGACGATGATCCAGCCCAGCGTGATCATTCGCGGGCCGCCCGCGAACCCGGCGAGGAAGTACGTCGTGGTCCCGCCGGCGAGGATCGAGATGATCGAGAAGCTGATCGCGAAGTTGGAGAACCAGCCCATCTTGCGGTGCAGCTCCTGGGCGTATCCCAGTTCGTGGAGCCGTGCGCGATCGGCGTCGGTGGTCGTGGTCACTGAGAACCCCCGTTCCTCGGGCGACTAGGTGCGGAGTCGTACCGCGCGCACTGTCTCACGCGCGCGGCGTCGATGTCACGCATTCGACCCCAGCGGCGGGCGCCACAAGGGACGCCCAAGCACCAACGGGCCTATTCGGGCGTCACGTACGCTGCGGTGATCCCACCGTCGACGAGCAGTTGCGTGCCGGTGATGTAGCTGGCCTCGTCGGACGCGAGGAACACCGCCGCGTTCACGATCTCTTCGCCGCGGGCGAGGCGACCCATCGGGATGTGCACGATCCGGCGGGCCTTGCGCTCGGGGTCGCTCATGAGTTCGGCGAGCATCGGTGTGTCGACGGGGCCCGGACACAGCGAGTTCGCGCGGATTCCGCGGCGCGCCCACTCGACTGCGATCTCACGGGTCATCGCGAGCACGCCGCCCTTGCTCGACGTGTAGGCGATCTGCGCGGTGGCAGCGCCGACGATCGCGACGAACGACGCGACGTTCACGATGCTCCCGCCGCCCGACTGCACCATCGCCGGGATGCCGGCGCGGCAGCCGAGCCAGACGCCCTTGAGGTTGATCTCCATCACGCGGTTCCAGGTTGCTTCGGGGGTCTCGAGCACGCCGCCGTCGTCGTCGGGGAACACGCCCGCGTTGTTGTAGAGCACGTGCAGCGCGCCGAAGTGCGACATGGCGTGCGCGACCATCGCCTCGCAATCGTCGGCGCGAGACACGTCGGCGCGGACGAACGTCGCGGCCGTGCCGAGCGCGTCGGCGACGGCCCGACCCGCGTCGGCGTCGAAGTCGACGACCACGACCTTCGCTCCCTCCGCGACGAACCGTTCGCACGCGGTCTTGCCCATCCCGCTCGCGCCACCGGTGATGAGGGCGACCTTGCCGTCCAACCGTCCTGTCATGTCACTCCTCGGTCTCACCCTCGAGTTCGCGATACCAGCGCTGGCCGTCGAGGTTGTCGGCCTCCAGGGCGCGGGTGGTGCACGAGGGCACACCTTCGCGGCCTGCATACTCGTCCATCCGGCCGTCGATCGCCTCGACGTCGCCCGGCGCCGTGGGTGGCAACCACGCCGAGGGATGCTCGCCGGTTCGGATCGAGGCCGACGCGGCGTCGCGAGCGTCGAGCAGCGCGCGCCAATCCGCGGTCCACGCGTCGAGCGCGTCGTTGCCTGCGCCGTTCCCGGCCTCGGCCGCCTCGAAGGCGGGCAGCATCGCTCGGAGGACGTCGGTTTCGGTGTCGATCCGGTCGGCGAGGTCGGAGTCGGCCACGGCGGGATCGAGACGTCCGAATGCCTGGAGTTCGCGGCGCGCGGCAGCACACGCCTCCTCGACCGGCGCTCGCGCGTCGCCGATGCTCTCCAGCGATGTGTCGAGCAGCGAACCGCCGACGATGCCGGCCGCGACGACCAGGAACCCCGCGAGGATCACGAGCAGCGCGCGCTGCGACCGACGGCGTTCGGCCGGCTCGACGGGTGATTCGGGTGTGCCGGCGTCGGTGCTCACCGGGGGATTCTGCGCGCTGATCAGGCGTCCGGTCGAAGCGGGAGCACCATGGTCTGTGATCCGCCGTCGGCAGCGCCGTGATCGACGAATCCGGATCTGAGGTAGAGGCGACGAGCCGGGTTGTCGAGGGCGACCGACAGGCACAGGGCACGCACGCCGTCGGCGCGGGCTCGCGCGATCAGCGCGCCGAGGAGGAGTGACCCGAGCCCGAGCCCCCGACACTCCGGGTAGACCGCGATCGAGACCTCGGGGATGTCGGGGGCCACGAAGCCGAAACCGGCGTCATCGGCGGGGAACGTGCGGTACCACGCGGCACCGACCGGCTCGTCGTTGCGGTCGAGCACCATCAGCCCGGTGTCGCCGGGCCGGCCCCACCCCTCGACGTAGCGGGCGAACCAGCGCTCGGCGCGGGCGTCGTCGAGCACGGGGCGTTCTGCCTCGCCGGTGTCGCGCCAGAAGGCGGCCTCGTACAGCATGAGCCAGAGGAACTCGGGGTCGGCGCGATTCGTCACCCGGTACATCGTGGTCGGAGCGTACCGAGCCGGTCCCCGCTCGCGACCGCGGGTGTGGCCGGCAGGAGCGCGCCGGCGACCGTCGGGTCCGGGCGTAGCCTCGCCCCGATCGGGCCATGTGCGCCGGCGAGTGACGAGGGAGCCTGAGGATGCGCAACACCGGCGGGCGACGGCGGTCGGTCGTGGCGATCGTGTCCGCCCTGGGCCTCGCGGCCGCGGCGTGTACCGGCGAGACGATCTCGCGGGAGGAGGTCGCAGCGATCCGTGCGTCGCCGACGACCTCGTCCGACGACACCACGACCGCTCCGACCCCGCCGACGAACGCCGTCACGGGCGACCTCGAACCGGGTCTCGAGTGGGGGAGTTGCGACGGCTTCGACATCGCGGCGACGTCGCTCTCCGCGACCGGTGAGTGCGCGGCGCTGTTCGTGCCGCTCGACCATTTCGCTGCCGACGCCACCGCGGCCGGCGCGCCGACCGTCACGCTCGCGGTCCGTCGTCTCCCGGCGCGCGAACCCGACGATCGGATCGGCGCCATCCTGTTCAACCCGGGTGGCCCCGGTGCCCCCGCGCTCGATCTTCCCGACGCGCTCGCCGACCAGCTTCCGTCGCGGCTGCGCGACCGTTTCGACCTGATCGGATGGGACCCTCGTGGCGTCGGCCAGAGCGCCGGCGTCGATTGCGAGACGGGCCTCGACGCGTTCGTCGCGGCGGATCGGTCTCCCGACGACGCCGACGAGATCGATGCACTCGTCGCGGCGTCGCGCGGACTCGCGGATGCGTGCTCGGCGAGCGACGACGCCGATCTGCTGCCGTACCTCTCGACGAGTCAGACCGTCGAAGACATGGAGTGGATCCGCCGGGCGCTCGGCGACGAGCAACTCGGCTACCTGGGGTTCTCGTACGGCACCTACATCGGTGGGCGTTACGCGGAGACGCATCCGGATCGCGTGCGGTCGTTCGTGCTCGACGGCCCCGTCGATCCGTCGGTGTCGCCCGAGGAGGCGATCGAACAGCAGGGGATCGGCTTCGACCGCGCGCTCCAGGCGTTCTTCGACGCGTGTTCGGCCGACGACGGCTGCGCGTTCCATTCGGGCGGCGACACCGCGGGTGCGTTCGACAAGCTGATGCGGGCGATCG
>SXJQ01000013.1 GCA_005779345.1 Actinomycetota bacterium | reverse complement strand
GCGATCCGGCGGTCGTCCGCATCGAATCCGCCGACCGACTCCGAGAAAAGATCGAGCGCACCGAACGTGTCCTCCGCGATGAACAACCGGACGCCGAGCATGCTGTGCACGCCCGCGGCGACCGCGCGACGAGCGAAGCGCGGCCAGTCGCGCTCGCGGGTGAGGTCGCGGCTCTCGAAGGTCGCTTGCCGGCGGATGGCGTCGATGCACGGCCCCTCACCCGTCTCGGCCTGGATGCGGTCCATTTCGATCACGATCGGATCCGTCGATGCCGCCGTCGAGATCACGTCGCGGACCACCAGCGAGACCCCCGCATGATCACAGCCTGCAATCGTCTCGACGGCGAGCTCCACGATCCGTTGCAGTACCTCGTCGACCGTCGTGGCGAGCTGCAGTGCTCTCGCGACGTCGGCGAAACGCGCGGCTGATGTCTCGTGCTCAGCTCCGACCATCGGCGGCCTTTCGCGGCACACTGGACCCGACGCACACGCGCCCTGGACTCGTACTGTTGTCGGTGCCTCACGCGTTTGTCGAAACCGAGCCGCGTGTGGCCGGCGTGTCTCCGGGTCGGTCGTTCCGACCGATCAACGCAGGAGCGCCTCGGGCACCGCGAGGTCGTCCGTCTCGTAGAGCGCCTTCACCGCGACGCCGTCGTTGCGCGCGGTGACGCTGGCGATGTCGTCCATGAGTTCGTCGAACTCCGGACCGGTTGCACCCTGGTAGGACGCGTCCATTCGGCCCCAGTTGTCCCAGGGCAGCATCTCGCACTTGTTCAGGGCGGCGAGGTCTCGAATCGCGTTGCCTCGCACCTCGCCGATGCCCCAGGCGTGGTCGACGCCGTCGACCCCGAACGCCGCCGGGTCGGCGGTGCCTGCTCGGCACAGCATCCAGGCCTCGCCGCCGGGGAGGACCTCGCCGACGCGCAGGTCCGCGGGATCGTCGACGAACGGGAGCCCCAGGATCTCGGTGTCGACGCGGACCCAGCGATCGCCGTCGTGGTACTCGGCGATCCAGTGGTCGACGAACAGGCCCGGACGGAAGTAGCTCGCGAACCCGCACCGTGCGCGCGCAGCGATCCGATGCGCACGGAGGAACGCCACGCTCAACACGGCGAAGTGCCGGCACGTTCCGCCGACGCGGTCTTCGTTCGAGCGCGGGCGATCGAGCGACGACGCATTCCGGTCGAGCACGATCTGCAGGAGCGATCCGGCGGGCCGGAGATCGCGTTCCGCGAAGCGGCCCTCGGGGAGACCTCGCACGACGTTGACATCGACAACGAGCCCCTGCGCCGCGCGACACAGCGCGATCGGATCGTCCGGTAACGCAGCGACGGCTCCCAACTGCGCGTCGGCGAACGTCGTGAGCCGCCCAGGTACGGCGTAGTCGATCCTCATCGCGGCACACTCCAACCCGGCCGAAGTCGATGCAATGGTCAGCGCCGGTTCGACCAGTCGAGCGGCGCTGCCGGATAGGAGTCGACCAAGCCCTTGAGCGCGAGTTCGCGAACCTCGCCGAAGGTAAATCGATCCTGGGTGACCGCGCGGACGTCGTCGGTCACGAGAATCTCACCCCCGAGGGCGGCCGATGCGACCCTGGCACCGACGATCACCGTACGGCCGAAGAAGTCATCGGCTTCTCGAATCACCGCGCCGCGATGCACACCCATTCGAACCTGCAGCGCACCGACGTCCTCCGGCCACTCGTGCCCCGAGAGTGAGCGCTGAAACGCGACCGCGAAGCCGAGAGCATCGGTCGGATCACGGAAGGCGAGCATGAAGCCGTCGCCCTCGCTCTTCACCTCGACGCCGCGGTTCAGAAGGAGTTCACGTCGCAGGATCGCGGTATGGACACGCAACAACTCGTGGGTCCGGTGGTCACCGAGCCGATCTGTCATGGCTGTGTAGCCGACGATGTCGGAGAAGCAGATCGTGACCTGCCCGTCGTGGTCGGCGTGCTGGCCGAGCTCGGGTCGGTCGATGGTGAGGTTCGTCGACAGGATGTCGATCGACGCGCTCGCCGGTGCGCCACTCGGAACACCCTGAAGTTCCAACTTCGCGGCCAGTGCCTGCTCGAGCAGTCGCGTCATCCCGAGTTGGTTCGCGCGTTGCACGACCTCGTTGAGGAGCGTCCCCGCGCGTTCGACATCGCCGGATTCGTTGCGCCCGAGGAGCGCGAGTGCGAGGTCGTAACGGCTGCGCGCCTCCCATCCCGGCGCGCGCATCTGTTGGTGCTCGGCGAGCGCAGCCTCGTGATCAGCGACCGCTTCCGAGTGGCGCCCGAGCGCTCCGGCGACGAGGCCGCAGTACCGCACGAACGCGCCGTGATAGGCGTTCGCGGCGATGGTCACGGCGCGGCCTCGACTCTCGGTGTCGGACCTCATCCACTCATCGAGTCGCACGAGCGAGTCGTGGCTCGAGGTCGCGGCCGCGACCTCGGCCAACATGGCGACGCAATACCGCCACAGCACATCGTCGGGAACTCCCTCGGGGCTCGCAACGATCTCGGCCACGATCGCGGAGGCTTCGTCGCGCTTGCCGATCTCGCAGAGGATCTGAGCGAACCCACAGTTCCACGAGACGACACCGGGAGTATCGGCGACCATTCGGCGTGTCGCCTCTTCGAAGGCCGCCAGCCGCCCGAGCTCCCGATAGACCGGAGCGAGACCGATCCCCACATTGGCGGACAGCTCGCGCGTGCCGCTCGACCGCGCGACTTGAACCGACTCATAGATCACGCGCTCGGCTTCGGCGTAACGACCGTCGATCGCGATGAGGCAGCCCTGGAGCTGCCGGGTGATCACGAGCTGCGCCGCGACTCTCGACCGCGCCGCATCCTCGGCATACGCAGCGACTTCACTCTCGAGCTCGTCGCGATGCTGCGCCGACATCTCGCCGTAGATGCGCGACAGGCGAGCCGACTGCATGAGGCTGAAGTCGCCCGACCTCTCGACCGCGACCCTCGCCTCACGCGAAACGTCGGCGTGCTCCTCCGGCGGGAGCCTCTGGGTCAGCTTCACCTGCAATGCGCTGGCCAGCGCGTATTGGTCGCCCGATTCGCGAGCCTTCTCGATCGCTTCGTTCACCACACGGACGTGCTCGGCCGAATCACGGAACGAAAAGGCTGCCGCATGCCGCGAAAGAACGGTCGCGAGTAGCGAGTCGCGTTCCGCGCCGCCACCGGCGTCGCGCAATGCCGCCTCGGCCGCCGCATAGAGCTGCAGCCGGCGTGGGTCCTGCGCGGACCCGGCCGTGTACCAGAAGCTGCCGGCGTATTCGACCGCGGATCTCCCCAGGCGGAACGCGTCGCCGATGAGCGTCGCGAGCTCGGCGGCTTCCAGGCACGCCGTGCGGCAGGCCGCGTCGTTCCCGCCCCGGTCCTCGGCGCGAGCCGACGCGAGCAAGAGATCGATCCGAGCGCGTGGATCTCCGTCGTTCACCAGGTCCAGCGCCTGGAGAGCCATGCGGTAGCTGCGGGCCGCCTCCTCGTATGCGGTCTGGCTCATCGCCCGGTCGCCGGCGCGACGCGCGAAGTCGACTGCCTTCGCCACGTCGCCCCCCGGCGCCGCCTCATAGGCATGGAAGGCCAGCTCGGGCAGATGCGCTTCGATCGAGTCGGCGAAGGAACGCTCCAGCGCCTCGCCGACGCGCCGGTGCATCCGTACGCGTCGAGGCGTGCTGAGCTCGCCGTAGAGCGTCTGGCGGATGAGCGCATGGTTGAACTCGTAGGTACCCGGACGTTCTCTCCGTTCGCGCACGACCTGCGCGCCGAGTGCTTCATCGAGGAGGTCGAGCATCGTGTCCTCGTCGATACCGGTGACCTCGCCGACCACCTCGACCGTGAAGCCACCCGGCATCGCTGCCGCGACCGACAGCGCGGCATTACAACCCTCGGAAAGCCCGTCGAGCCGGCGACCGATCACCTCGCGCACACCCTCGGGCAGGTTCTCGGCAATGCTCTCCGGCGTTCCGACCCACGCGTCGCCTTCGTGGCGGATCGCACCCGTCTCCACCAAGTGCCGGAGGATCTCGGCAACGAAGAACGGGTTGCCCTCGGTCTCACGAAAGATGAGCTCCGCGAACTCCCCCGGCGTCGCTTGGCCACCCACGGCCTCGATGAACGCCTGCACCTCGGCGACCGGTAACCCTCGGAGGAGCACCCGCTCGTAGAGCCGCTCTCGCCGGAGCGTCGCGATCGTCTCGGCGAGCGGATGCGACCGCTCGAGCTCCACGTCGCGGTACGTCCCGACGATCAGGAGACGGGAATTGCTCACCCGGCGAGCCAAGTGCACGAGCAGCAGCAGCGACGGCTTGTCGGACCAATGCATGTCGTCGAGGACGATCACCAGCGGGCGGATGCGCGTCGCCGCGACCAGGAACGAGCTGACACCCTCGAAGAGGCGGCGTCGCTCGGCATCGCCGTCGAGCGAAGGAAGCACCGCTAGCTGGGGGAGCCGGTCGCGCAGCTCGGGGATGATCGTCGCGACCTCGGCACAGCCTGCGTCGGGATCGAGCAGATGGCCATCATCGGAGAGCTCGCGCACGAAGGTCCGCAGCGCCTCGACGAACGGAAGATACGGCACGCCGATGTCGCCTTCGTACGAGTGTCCCCACAGCACCTGCGCGCCGCGCACCGATGCGTACACGCCGAGCTCCTCGACGGTGCGGGTCTTGCCGATGCCGGGCTCACCGACGACCATGACCACGCGGGTGTGACCGGAGAGCGAGTCGTCGAACGCGGCTCGCAGCGCTTCGAGTTCCGTGGTCCGGCCGACGAATCGACCCCAGTCGGCGCCCCGTACCGAGTTCGAGAGCGCCGTCCCCGGATGGGCGAGCACCGCGACCCCGGGCTCCGGCGCGACCTGCGCCTCGCGCAGGAGTTCGAGCACCTCACCGGCCGTTGCCGGGCGAGCGTTCGGATCCTTCTCGAGCAGCCGCAACACGAGTGAGTCGACCACCGGCGGAATCTGATCGTTGTGGAAGCGAGGGGCGACCGGTGGCGTGTTGAGGTGTTGGCTGATGACCGAGACCATGTCGTCGCCGAGGAACGGTGGTCGGCCGCACAGCATCTCGTACAGCACTGCGCCGAGCGCGTAGAGATCCGAGCGCGGGTTGGGCTCACGACCGAGCGCCTGCTCGGGCGCGATGTACGCCACGGTGCCGAGCACAGTGCCCTCACTCGTCACGCGACTCGCGTCCATGTTCGCCGCGAGTCCGAAGTCTCCGAGTCGCGCCGCGCCGCCTGCATCGAGCCAGACGTTCGCGGGTTTGAGGTCACGGTGAACGATCTGCAGTTCGTGCGCGTGCGCCAGGCCGCGCGCGAGTTGTTCGGTCAACTGCAACGCGCGCCGGACCGGAAAGCGCCGATTCGGCTCCCGGTCGAGATGCTCGTCGAGCGACCCGCCCGCCATGAACTGGCTCACGATGAACGGTGTGCCATCGGCCTCTTCGCCGACGTCGTACACCGTTACAATTGCGGGATCGTCGCCGAGCCGGGCCATCGCCTGGGCTTCCCGCGTGACCCGGACGCGGCCGTTCGCGTCGAGGCCTTCCGTCTTCACCACTGCCACCGCGACTTCGCGCACGAGACGTTCGTCCATCGCGAGGTAGACACGCTTGCGGGCCCCTTCGCCCAGGAGTCGAACCGTCCGATAGCGACCCATACCGACGGTCGCCGGGATCTGAACCGAGGTCGCGGCCGCATCGAGTGGGTCGATGATCGCCGATCCGCAACTTCCGCAGAATCGATTGCCCTCAGCGTTCTCGCTATGACACGCCTGACACCGCACGCCCCGCCCCCCGGTTCGCTTCAGTCGAGACCCGACCGGGGAGAGTACGGCGCCATCCACCGCGGCGCACATGGCGTGGGCACATCAGTTGGCCTTAATGAGCCGGACGCAGAGCATCTTCGACAGGTTGAGCAACAGCTTGGCCGCGACGGTCGCATCTTCGGCGATCATCTTCCGGAGTGCTCCTTCGCTGAGACTCAGGATTCGTGTCCCATCGGTGGCAGCGTCGACGTCGAAAGCTCGCGGTCGTTCCAGCAAGAACGCCATCTCACCGAACACGTCGCCGGCGCTCAACACCCCGACGACTCGGTCGTGGTCGCGAACCTCGAGAGTCCCGTCGAGCACCACGAAGATGTTGCGGGCGGATCCATCCCGCTTCAGCACGCGATCACCGGCCGCACACTCGATGATGTTGCTGCGAGCGATGCACCGCTGGGCTTCGTCGTCGGTGAACCCGTCGAGCGCCGAGAGCCGCTGGGAGTGGAGGGCCTCCAGCAGTTGCTGGATCTCGTCCCAGTAGGCGTCGGGCTGGCTGAGCGTGTGACTGCGTACGGTGCCGGACTGCGCGAGCACGCGTTCGACGACCGGCGCCAGTTCGCCCGCCTGCGTGTCGCGGCCGACGCCTCGCAACGCCTCGACATCGGGAATGAAATTCACGAGTGGAATCAGGTAGCCGGCCTCGGGACTACTGATGTTGCGATCGGCATACGTCCGTTGCCCCTTGCCTAGATACAACGACAGGAGGTGTGGTTCGCAGCACCCGATGACGACGCGCAGACCATGCGACTCGACGAACGGGCGATTGTGCTCGACGATCTGCTCGAACAGACCAGCACCCCGGTAAGCGGGAAGCACCGCGAGGCGTTCGGCAACCGCCATGACGTCGGCCGGGAGCTCATCGAGGAACGAGGCAAGCTCGTACTGCGCGAGCTGTCGGTCCGAGAATCCGTGCCCTCCCCAGGTGACTCGTGAGGTCGCGATCATCTCGTCGCCGTCGCGTACGTAGAAGATCCAGCTGTGGTCATCCTCGGGCTCGGCGAAGCGCCCGGTCGCGTCATCGGCGGTACCGCGATACCGGCCGAGTTCCTCCACGTACACCGCGTAGCGCAGGCGCTGCGCCGCCTCGATCTCTTCGGTCGTCGTCGCTCGGGAGAACTCGAAGCTCATCTCGGTAGTCTGGCCTCTCTTCCGTTCGACCGCGGCCGACGAACCCAACGGACACGCCGGTCTACGGACGACGCACCTCCCCGAACGATCGGACCCGGTGCCGCCTGCCTTCGGACAGCGAGTGATCCCCCGTTGCCGGCGGATGATCCGCCCGGTACACGTAGATCGCGATTCCGTAGAACTCGCTCACCCGTAGCAGGCGGGGATCGTACGTGCAGGCTCGGACAGGTCACGCCCGGCGCATCGCGTTCGAGGGTCGCGCGTGAGCGGTGTCGCGAGTGGTCCTTGTAAGACAGCTTTCAAACCAAACCCTCGTTCGCAGAGCGCGATCGGATCGCCCGGCGGGCACGTTGGAGACGGTCACCGACCGGACACTCGCGCCACCAGCTCCTTGCGGCTCCGAGCGTCGGACTTCGTGAACATCGACTTCAGGTGGTCTTGGACGGTGTGTTCGGACAGGAACATCTTGTCAGCGATCGTGCGAGTGTCCGCGCCCGTTGCGATGAGGCGGAGGATCTCTCGTTCGCGGGTCGTCATGCCCGTCGCTCGGCAGAACACGGCTTGTCGATCTGCGATGGACGAAGACTCGATACTCACCGCGATGTTCCGGTCGATGCGAGCGGCTCGGAGCGTGAGCCAGTCGGTGAGGTCGAGCCGGACTCGAGCGATCGGTGGGTGATCGTCCACGCGGCTCTCGTTCGCGATCAGTTGCGCTGCGACGTTGTATGCGGCCGCGGGTACGGGCACGGCGTCCCCTTCCGGAGGTAGGAGAACCCGCAAGTAGTCGTCGGTGTCGGGGGTCTGTGCCATCACCGCGAGTTCGGAGTCGAGTAGGAGCACGATCGGTCCCGTGTGCGGAGTCGTGGCCGAATCCAGCGCCGGCTTGAACGACGCCGCGGCACATCGCCGTAGTGCCCCGGTGACCGGAGCGGTGAGGGCCGCGAGGCGGGTCTCCTCAGCATCGGTGAAGACGCCTCCGATGCGCCAGAGGTCGAGGAATGACCAGCATCCGTAGCGGTCCCTGAACACCACCGATGCGATGTCGGTCACTCCGTGGTCCTGGAGCATCTCGCTCCACAGCAGACTCTGATCCAACGATCCGGCGGTCACGGCGCCGAGCCGGACGACCGGCGCGCATTGCGTCGTCCACCGGTTGAGCGATGTCGCGTACTTGAGCCGGATCAGCCTGGGAAGTTCAGCCAAGCAGGGCACATCGGCGACTGGGGCGGTGCCAACCTCGGTCTCGGGGTCCGTGAGAATCCACGCGAACGCGTCGAACGGCACCACGCGCTGGATCTCGTCGAGCAGGCCCAGTCGCAGCGCTCGCTCGTCCTCGCATCGCGCGCACAGGTCACGGATCGACACGACGCCACGGTACGCCAGGCCGTTTGCCTCAACCCCAGGAACCTGGGATTCCGCTTGCGCGGTTCCGGTCGTACCTTCCGGTCATGGTCAGCCTCCACATCGAACACCCGATCACCGACTTCCAGACCTGGGCAGACGCCTTCGCCATGTTCGCGGACGCCCGACGCTACGCCGGCGTGCAGGCGCACCGCGTCCGACGACCGGTCGACGACCCGAACTACATCTTCGTCGAACTCGACTTCGACACTGTCGAAGCCGCTACTGCGTTCCGGGCGTTCCTCACCTCGGTGGTCTGGGCAGTCCCCGAGAACGCGCCCGCGCTCGCCGGGACACCTCGAACCGAACTGTTGATCGCCGAAATGGTCTGACGATCTGGCGTGCCCGAGCGTCGGTTCCGGGTCGAGCGCGAGTAGGTGCGGCAGCGCGTCGACGAGAACGGATGACGTGAATCGCGACCAACCAAGGGCGCTGTTGTGGATTCCACAACGGAGTGGCCCTAACCGGACACTCCTCACACACTGATGACCTGGACGTTCACGTTGAGGGCGACGAAGACCTGCACTCGGTTGCGCGCCCCACGCGTTCGAACTGTCTCGCTGCAGAGCAGGTCGCCTCGATCCGGGAACTGCACGTGCGCGGCATCCCGATTCGGGTGATCGTCCGCGAACTCGGCGTCAACCGAGCGACCGTACGCAAGTACATCCGGGCACCCCGATGACACCGCATGTTGGCTATCCAGCAGCAACAGGGATATCACCGCCCGACGACGCTCGCTACGAGGCGTTGCTTCCGACCGCTAGATGACCCAGAGCTTCCCATTGATCGTGATGAGCAAGCACTCGTACGAGTCCGAGTCATCCACGAGGTACATCGTCAACCCGTTTTCGAACGCGAGCACGATCTGTCGATCTCCGACGATGTCACAACGACGGTCGGGCGTGTTCATGATGTCGAAGAATCCGGGATCGGGCCATGTGCCTTCCTCCCACCGCGCGACAAGCGCGTCGTCACGGACGACCCTCACCGGAGACTGCACCGCGAGGTTCACGGGGCCGAAAGTGAACTGAAGGTCGAACTGCCCTACGCTCACCTGTGTTGTGAACTCCCCTATCGTCGGCGACAGGTCGAGGTTGCTGGGAATCCTGTAGATGTCGTCCCTCCTCGGTCGACGATGGCGACTGTGACGAGCATGCAACTCGCCGAGTGGGCGGTCGAACAACCCACGCTCACGACTCGCGATCGCGTCCGATCGGCAGAGACCGAACGCGAAGTCGCGTATCGGAGATCACGACGACCGCGCCAGCGTCGAGATCGTCGCGAACCGCTTCGATTGCTTCCAGAATCGCGTCCACCTGTTCCGTCGGCTCATGACCGTGTCGCCGCAGAAGGACCACACTCGGCAGCATTGCACCGCTCGCCGCGAGCAACTCGCCGAAGTCGGTGTCGGCCGAGATCAGGACGCGTCCGGCGTCAACGGCGGCTTGCATGATCGTCTCATCGAGCGCCGCTCGCAGTCCCAGATCGACGACGTGCACCGCGTCGTGCCCTACCTCAGTCAGCAACACCGCGACCGTCGGATGGAGGAACTCGTCGACGAGAAGCTTCACGCCGAGTCGCGTAGGGGCAGCTCCCGCTCGCGCACCGCATCGGCGGCGAACACAAGTGCCTGACGCACCGCCTCAGCGTCGAGCTGCGGAAAGTCACCAACAATACGTTCGACGGTCATCCCCTCGGCGACCATCGACACGACCGTCGCTGCGGGGATGCGTGTCCCGGCGATGCACGGCACTCCACCCATGATCCGGTGGGCCACAGAGATCCGGTCGAACATGACCCAAGGCTACGACCTCGCTGTGTATCCGTGGTGACGCGTTTCGAGGGTCGCGCTTCGGGTGTGCGAACGCGACCCGCTACCCCTGTTGCGAGTGGGCCGCCCGGGACTCGAACCCGGAACCCGCGGATTAAAAGTCCGATGCGCTGCCAATTGCGCTAGCGGCCCGTACCACGAGGTTACGGGGCAGACGAGGTCACGGAGCAGACGAGGTCACGGAGCAGGCGAGGTCGTCGTGGTCGGCGACTCGCAGTGATCGGCGAGATAGCGGCGAAGGGGTTCGGCCGCGGTGAGCGCGTCGTCGAACTTGTACTGCTGCACGGCCGAGATCAACAGGTCGAGATCGCGTCGCAGGCTGCTCGGCCCCCGTTCACGGAGGTCCTGCAAGGTCTGCACGTAGTCGTCGACCGCCATCTGGAACGACTCGTCGAAGGCGTCGGGATCGTCGACGGCGGCGGCATCGACGAACTCCGCGGCCGCCGGCAGGCGCTGCGACACCGTGCAGAACCCGTGGTCGCCGCCGAGTCCGGTGATGCCCCCGCCCCCGCCGCCGCAGGCGGTGCCGACGCCGACGACCAGCGCCGCGAGCGCGCCGAGCGTCGCTCTCGTCGTCGACCGCCCCGCCACCCGAACCATCACTCGCTCGCCGTGCCGCATCGGCCGGGCACCGTACCGTCCGCAACCGCGGTCACCGCACCGCCCGCCGGCCGCACCCGATCCGGCGTCACAACGGGAGTCGGCGTCGTAAACCGGTGGGGACCCGATCACGACCGGCTGCTACCATCACGCCGCTTCTTCATCGGAGCACGAGCCCCCATCGTCTAGTGGCCTAGGACGCTGCCCTTTCAAGGCGGTAACGGGGATTCGAACTCCCCTGGGGGCACGCCAGGTCCTGTGGTGCAGTTTGGAGTGCACGCCGCCCTGTCAAGGCGGAGGCCGCGGGTTCAAATCCCGTCAGGACCGCGTGGGCGCTCGGCCGATCGGCCGAGCGCCGACTCGGCCGGGTAGCTCAGTTGGCAGAGCGCACGCCTGAAAAGCGTGAGGTCACCGGATCGACGCCGGTCCCGGCCACCACACGTGCGATGCGAATGGGCCGCCCTCGTGGGCGGCCCATTGCTTCGTACGCTCGAGGTACCCGAGGGTCAGAGAACCTGACCTTCTTCGACCTGATCGAGGAACTGGCGGATCTCGCTCGCCCGGAACCGTCGATGCCCGCCGAGGGTCCGGATCGCCGAGATCTTCCCGGCTCGGGCCCAACGGGTGACGGTCTTGGGATTGACCCGGAACATGGCCGCGACCTCCGACGGCGTGAGCAGCGCGTCGTCGTCGTGGCCCTGGAGCGGGTTGTCGGCTCTGGTCATGACGCTCCTGGGTGTGTCATCCGTCGACTGGCCCCCCGCCGCCGACAGTCAGACTGAGTACCCATCCTGGGTCCCGGCGGGGGCTGGTTCCGTCACGCGGAGACCGCCGGTCGTCCTGTGAGCTCCGAGCGGTTCTCGCTCGCCGGATGGAGACCAAGCCACAACACAAGTCCACAACTCGACGCAATGCAACGAAAGCCACCGATTGCCTGCGGCGATACTACCCGAACCCGCTCGCCTGTGAAGGTTCTACGACGAACCGGACAGATGCGCTGGGAGCGGACCGACACCGCGCAGTTAGGCTCACGCCGATGCGGGTCATCGCGATCGCGAACCAAAAGGGCGGGGTCGCCAAGACGACCACGACCCACACCCTCGGTGTCGCGCTCGCGCGGCGGGGGCAGCGCGTCCTGCTCGTCGACCTCGATCCGCAGGCGTGCCTCTCGTTTTCGGCCGGCCTCGACCCCGACGCGCTCGAGTTGTCGGTGCACGACGCGCTCGTCGGACGCAACAAGCTCGCCGACACGATCGTCGCCACCGGCGAACTCGACCTCGCGCCCGCGACGATCGACCTCGCCGGCGCCGAACAACAACTCCTCGCTCGCACCGGGCGCGACTTCGTGCTGCGCGAAGTCCTCGCCGACATCGCCGGCGACTACGACCTCGCGTTGCTCGACTGCCCGCCGTCGCTCGGCGTGCTGACGGTGAACGCGCTGACCGCCGCCGACGAGGTGATCGTGCCGTTGCAGTGCGAGGCGTTGTCGCATCGCGGTGTCGCGCAACTCCTCGACACGATCGCCGAAGTCCGCCGCTACACGAACCCGACGCTGACCGTGCGCGGTGTGATCGCGACGATGTACGACGGCCGTACCCGTCATGGTCGCGAGGTGCTCGACGACGTGCAGGGCCGGTTCGGCCTGACGGTGCTCGACCCACCCGTGCCGAACTCGGTCCGGTTCGCCGAGGCGCCGTCGCGCGGGATCACCGTGCTCGACCACGCTCCCGGTTCCGCGGGCGCGCTCGCCTACGAGACGATCGCCGCCGGACTGCTCACCTGAGCACCTCAGGTGGGGTGGGTGATGTGGACGTGGCCGTGTCCGTCGACCACCTCACCGATCGTCCACGCGTCGTGACCATGCAAGCGCAATCGATCGATCGCGTCGTGGGCACCTGCGACGTCGACGATCGCGACCATGCCGATCCCGAGATTGAACACATGCTCCATCTCGTCGTCGGCAATGTCGCCGGCCGCCTGGATCTCGCCGAAGATCCGCGGCTCCTCCCATCGGCCCCGCTCCACGATCGCGTCGCAGTGGCCCGGCAGTACCCGGTCGACGTTGCCCGGGAGTCCCCCGCCCGTGATGTGCGCGAACGCGTGCACCGGCACGTGCGCGGTGAGATCGAGCATCGCCTTGGCGTAGATGACGCTCGGGAGCAACAACTCCTCGCCAAGTGATCGTTCGGCACCCGGCCACGCCGGCCCTTCGATCGGCCGGTTCGCCGTCGCGAACAGCGCGCGCCGCGCGAGCGAGTACCCGTTGCTCCGCAGTCCCGGGCTCCCGATGCCGACCAACACGTCGCCGGGTGCGACGTCGCGCGGCAACAGCGCGTCGCGCTCCACGACACCGACCGCGAACCCGACCATGTCGAACTCGCCCGGCGCCATGAGCCCGGGGTGCTCGCTCATCTCGCCGCCGATCAACGCGCACCCCGCCTGACGACAACCGTCGGCAACCCCGGCGACGAGTGCTTCCATCCGCTCGGGCACGACCTCGCCGACCGAGATGTAGTCGAGGAAGAACAGTGGCTCGGCACCTTGCACCGCGATGTCGTCGGCCGACATCGCCACGAGGTCGACGCCGATCGTGTCGTACCGGTCGACGAGGCGTGCGATCTCCGATTTCGTACCGACACCGTCGGTGCTGCTCACGAGCAGCGGAGCGCGGTACCGCTTCCAGTCGAGGGCGAAGAGCCCGCCGAACCCACCGAGATCGCCTCGGACCTCCGGGCGATAGGTGCTCCGCACGTGCGGCTTGATGAGTTCGACTGCCTTGTCGCCCGCTTCGATCGAGACGCCGGCGCCCGCATAGGTGAGGCGCTCGTCGGGGGCGCTCACGGAATGAGCCGGGCCGAGTCGTCGGGCACCAGCGGCGTCGACGATTCAAGCAGGTGCTTCGTGTCGGACAGGGGGACCGGTACGGGGTAGTCGCCCGTGAAGCACGCCGCGCAGAACGAGTCGCGTCCGACCTCGGTCGCCGCGACGAGCCGATCGAGGTCGAGGTACGCGAGCGAGTCGACATCGAGGAAGTCCTGGATCTCGCCGACCGACAGGTCGGCGGCGAGCAGGTCGGCACGTTCACCCGTGTCGAGTCCGTAGAAGCACGGCCACCGGTACGGCGGCGACGCGACCCTGAAGTGCACCTCGGTGGCCCCGGCCTCGCGCAACAGCCCGATGATCTGGCGCGTCGTCGTGCCGCGCACGATGGAGTCCTCGACCACGATCAGGCGCTTGCCCCTGATGTTCGCGGCGAGCGGATTGAGTTTGATGCGGACACCCGCACCGCGCTGACGCTGGCTCGGCTGGATGAACGTGCGCCCGACGTAGCGGTTCTTCACGAATCCGTCGCCGTACGCGATGCCGCTCGCTCGTGCAAACCCCTGCGCCGCGGGAACGCCGGACTCGGGGACGGGCATCACCATGTCGGCGTCGGCCGGCGCCTGCCGCGCGAGTTCTTCGCCGGCCCGTTGCCGCGCGGCGTGCACGTTCTTGCCATAGAGCTGCGTGTCGGGCCGCGCGATGTAGACGAACTCGAACACGCAGAGCTTCGGCTTCGGTTCCGCGTACCGGATCGAACGCACTCCGTTCGCGTCGATCGCGACGAGCTCGCCCGGCTCCACCTCGCGGATGAAGTGCGCGCCGACGATGTCGAGCGCTGCGGTCTCGCTGGCGAGCACCCAACCGCCGCCTTCCGCGCGACCGAGCACCAGCGGACGAATTCCGTGCGGGTCGCGTACCCCGAACAGATGTGCTTCGTCCATCAACACGAGCGAGAACGCGCCGCGCAGGCGGGGCAACACCGTGACGAGCGCGTGCTCGAGCTCGCGCCCGTCGCCCCGCTGACCGCCCGGGTACTCCTGCGCCAGGAGCGCGGCGATCAGCTCGCTGTCGGAGGTGGAGTCGACGGCGGCCGAACGGTGTTCGAGCACACCCGGCAACGTGCCGAGCGTCGCCGCGAGTTCGCCCGTGTTGGTGAGATTGCCGTTGTGGCCGAGCGCGACACCGGCCTCGCCGACACTGCGGTAGATCGGTTGGGCGTTGCGCCACTCGCTCGAACCGGTCGTGCTGTACCGCACGTGCCCGATCGAGAGGTGACCGTCGAGCGCGGCGAGATTGCGGTCGTCGAAGACCTGGGCGACGAGCCCCATGTCTTTCACCACGGTGATGGTCTCGCCATCGCTGCACGCGATCCCGGCCGACTCCTGCCCGCGATGCTGGAGGGCGAACAATCCCAGGTACGTGAGGTGCGCCACCGCGTGGCCCGGCGCGTACACGCCGAACACACCGCAGGCGTCACGAATCCCTTCACCCATCGAGACGATTATCGCAGACGCCGGGGCCCGACTCGGTATCTTCTCTGGCCATGCCGACTCCCCGTCACTCCGCGGCCGCCGAGACCACGGTCGCCGCGCCGGGATGCTGTTTGTGGTTCACCGGCCTTTCGGGAGCCGGCAAGAGCACCATCGCCAACGTCGTGGTCGAGCGTCTCGCCGAACGTGGGATCAAGGTCGAACTGCTCGATGGCGACGAGGTCCGCGAGCACCTCAGCCGGGGCCTCACGTTCTCCAAGGAAGACCGAGACATCAACATCCGCCGGATCGGTTGGGTCGCCAAGGTTCTCGCCCGCAACGGTGTCGTGGCCGTCACCGCGGCGATCTCTCCGTATCGCGCCCTGCGCGACGAAGTCCGGGCGACGATCGACAACTTCGTCGAGATCCACGTCGCGACACCGCTCGAGGTGTGCGAGACCCGCGACGTCAAGGGCCTCTACGCCAAGGCCCGTGCGGGCGAGATCCCGCAGTTCACCGGGGTCGACGATCCCTACGAGGCACCGCTGCACCCCGAGTTGCGTCTCGAGACGGATGGACACACTCCCGAGGAGTCCGCGGCCGAGGTCATCGCCTGGCTCGAGGCCAACGCGCTCGTCTGACGCTCAGGGTCCGGCGACCCCAAGTACGCGGTGACCGGTCAGAGCCCGAGTGCGCGTTCGATCGCACCGCGCCACGCGTCGTCGGCGTCGGCGAGCGCGACCGCGACGACGCCGGGCTCCCCGATCACGTCGCCGGCGGCGGAACCGATCACGGCCGCGGGCACGCCCGCGGCGGCAGCTTCGGCGAGTACCTCGGCTTCGACCTCGGGCGCGACCGCGAGCACCACGCGGTTCGTGGACTCGGAGAACCACACTTCTGCCGGGCTGCACGCGCCCGCAACCGGGACCGCAGCACCGTCGAGCGTGGCACCAACACCGCCGGCGATCGCCATCTCCGCGATCGCAACGGCGAGTCCTCCGTCGCTCACGTCGTGGATCCCACGAACCTTGCGTGCGCGCACGAGGCCGATCACGAGATCGTGCAGGCGCCGCGCCGCCGCGAGATCGGCGGTCGGTGGGCGTCCTCCGAGCAGGCCGTGGAGCACGGCCGCCCACTCACTGCCACCGAGTTCGGGTGCGGTGGCCCCGAGCACGACGATGCGATCACCCGCTCGCAGCATGGCGGCCGGGGGCGGGTCGCGCAGTTCGTCGATCAGTCCGACCACCCCGACCACGGGAGTGGGGTCGATGTTCTTGCCGCGGCTCTCGTTGTAGAAGCTCACGTTGCCGCCGACGACGGGCAGGTCGAGTGCACGGCACGCGTCGCTCATGCCGTCGATGACCTCGCTGAACTGCCACATCACCTCGGGGTGCTCCGGATTCCCGAAGTTCAGGCAGTTCACCAGCGCCTTGGGGACTCCCCCCGCGCACGCGACGTTGCGCGCCGCCTCGAGCACGACGAGCGCGCCACCGACCCGAGGGTCGAGAGCGCAAAAGCGCGCCTTGCCGTCGGTACTCAACGCGAGCGCCTTGGCAGTCCCCTTCAGGCGCAAGACCGCGGCGTCGGCACCGGGACCAGCAACGGTGTTGAGGAACAGTTGGTGGTCGTACTGGCGGCTGACCCAGGTCTTGTCGGCGATCGTCGGCGTCGCGAGCAGCGCGAGGAGTTCGCCCGACAGATCCGTCCCGGGCCCGAACTTCGCTCGCAACACGATCGCGGGATCGTCGGCCTGGCGCGCGTCGAGATCGGCCGGCGGCGCGAGCGGGCGGTGATACACGGGACCGTCGCCGAGACTTCCCGCCGGAACGTCGGCGATCACATCGGCACCGTCGAGCACCCGGAACCGTCCGGTGTCGTTCACCTCGCCGACCACCGACGCCCGAATCTCCCACTTGGCGGCGAGCGCGAGCACGGCATCGACATTGCTCGGGTCGACGATCGCGAGCATGCGTTCCTGACTCTCGCTCGTCATCACCTCGACGGGGTTCATGCCCGGTTCGCGTCGATGCACCGCATTGACGTCGACATCCATACCGCAATCGGCCTTGGCCGCGGTCTCGCTCGCGGCACACGACAACCCGGCTGCACCAAGATCCTGCACGCCGACGGCGAGCCTCCGGTCGAGGAGTTCGAGGCAGCATTCGATGAGACGCTTCTCCTCGAACGGGTCGCCGACCTGCACGCTCGGACGCTTCGCCTCGGATCCGGCCTCGAAGCTCGCACTCGCGAGCACCGATGCGCCTCCGATCCCATCGCGGCCGGTGCCGCTGCCGAGCAGGATCGCGACGTTGCCGGGGCCGTCGGCCGTGGCGAGCACGAGCCGTTCCTTGGGGAGCACCCCGAGGCAGAACACGTTCACGAGCGGGTTGTCGCGATAACAGTCGTCGAACACCACCTCGCCGCCGACGGTCGGGACGCCGACGGCGTTGCCGTACCCCGAGATCCCCGAGACGACGCCCTCGAACAGGTATCGCGTGCGGGCGTCGTCGAGCGTGCCGAAGCGCAACGGGTCCATGAGCGCGATGGGCCGCGCGCCCATCGAGCACAAGTCGCGGATGCTGCCGCCGCCGCCGGTCGCGGCACCCTGGTCGGGCTCGACCGCGCTCGGGTGGTTGTGGCTCTCGATCCGCAGCGCGACGGCGAGACCGTCGCCCACGTCGATGACGCCGGCACCTTCG
>SXJQ01000170.1 GCA_005779345.1 Actinomycetota bacterium | reverse complement strand
CGGGCCCAAGGGCAAGGTCATCAACACGATCCAGCAGGAGACGGGTGCCGACATCGCCGTCAGCGACGACGGTTCGGTCGGCATCGTGTCGATCGGCTCGAAGGACGGCGCGGCAGTCGAAGAGGCGCGCCGCCGGATCGAGCTCATCCTCGACCCGCCGACCGCCGAACTCGGCGCGACCTACCTCGGCAAGGTCGTCAACGTCACCAAGTTCGGTGCGTTCGTCAACATCCTGCCGGGCCGCGACGGTCTGCTCCACATCTCCAAGATCGGCAAGGGCAAGCGCATCGACCGGGTCGAAGACGTGCTGAACCTCGGCGACGAGGTCGAGGTGCGCGTCGACGACATCGACAACAGCGGCAAGCTGTCGCTGTCGCTCGCCGGCGAGGAGCCGGTGGTCGACCTCAGCGAGGGCTCGAGCGGTGCCGGGGGAGCGAGCACGGCGACCGGCGGTGCCGAGCACGTGTCGTTCGGCGACTTCTTCGACGACCAGGCGGCCGAGGAGTTCGGCGACCTGGGCCCGGCCGACCAGGGCGCACCCGCGCCGAGCGGCGACCGCGGTGGTTCGGGCCGAGGTCCGAGCCGTGGCGGCAACCGTGGCGGGAGCCGCGGTGGCAGCCGTGGCGGTCGCGGTGGCGGACGCCGCGACTGACCGGCACACGGTCGAGAGCTGCCTTCCCCTTGATCAACCGCTCCACCCTCGACTCGGGGCTCCGGGTCGTCTCCGAGGCGCTGCCCCACCTGCGCTCGGTGACGCTCGGAGCCTGGGTCGGGACCGGTGCTCGCGACGAACCCGACGAGCACGCGGGAGCGAGTCACTTCCTCGAGCATCTGCTGTTCAAGGGGACTCCGACGCGTTCGGCGCGCGAGGTCGCCGACGCGATCGAGTCGGTCGGCGGCGAGTTCAACGCTTTCACGACGCACGAACAGACGGTGTTCTACGTGCGCGTTCCCGACGCGCACGTAGAGCGCGCCGTCGACGTGCTCTGCGATGTCGTCTGGCACCCGGCGTTCCGGGCCGACGAGGTCGATGTCGAGCGTGAGGTCATCCTCGAAGAGATCGGGATGCGCGACGACACTCCCGACGACCTCGTGCACGAGGTCTTCGCGAACGCGATGTTCCCGGAGCACCCGCTCGGGCGAGAGGTGCTCGGTTCGCGCGACACCGTGGTCGCGATGCCGCGCGAGGCGATCGCGGAGTTCCACGCGGTGCACTACGTCGCGAGCAACACGGTGTTGGCCGCTGCCGGCAACCTGGATCACGAGGTACTGCTCGGGCTCGTCGCGGAGCGCGTCGGTGGTGCCGGCGCCGACCGACCGACGCGCGCGGTTCCCGACTTCGCGGCGTCGGCGCCGAGCCGCTTCGTCGAACGCGACACGGAGCAGTCCCACATGGTGCTCGGCGTGCGTGCGATCCCGATCGCGGATCCCGACCGCTACGCGTTGACCGTCCTCAACCACGCGTTCGGTGGGGGAATGTCGAGCCGGCTGTTCCAGGAGATCCGCGAAGAGCGCGGTCTGGCGTACAGCGTGTACTCGTACCGCGGTGCCTTCGCCGACAACGGCTTCGTAGCCCTCTACGCGGGCACCTCGGCCGAGCGTTCGCACCAGACCCTCGAACTCCTCCAAGAACAGCTCGACCGGCTCGTCGCCGACGGCGGGATCTCCGCCGACGAACTCGCTGCGGCGAAGGGAGCGATCACGGGATCGCTCCTCATGGGGCTGGAGACGAGCTCGGCGCGGATGCGCCGCCTGGGTCGCGACGAACTGGTCGAGGGCACGATCCTCGATCTCGACGAACTCGTCGCGCGGGTCGAGGCCGTCGACGCGGCCGCCATCGGCCGCGTGGTCGAGCGGCTGTTCCGCGATACGCCGCGCACGCTCGCGGTGGTGGGCCCCGAGTCGCTCGCGGTCTGATCGAACGACCCGGATCCACGTTGTCGACCGGGCCGATCGCCCCTATCGTGCGTCCATGATCAGGGTCGCAGTCTTCGGCGCAGGCGGGCGCATGGGTTCGACGGTCTGCCAAGCGGTCCACGAGGCAGCCGACCTCGAGCTCGTCGCGGCCGTCGATCCGTTCCACGCCGGCATCGATCTGTCGCAGCTCGGCGTGCGCGACACCGGCCTCCAGGTCGCGTCGGGTCCGCAGGCGATCGCCGACGCCGACGCCGACGTCGCGGTCGATTTCACGGTCCTCGACGCGGCCCGCGACAACCTGCGGTGGTGCGCCGAGCACGGCGTGCACGCGGTCGTCGGCACGACCGGCTTCTCCGAGGCCGAACTGGCGGAGTTCGCGGCGAGCTTCGACGACTCGACCGCGAACGCGGTGATCGCACCGAACTTCACCATCGGCGCCGTGTTGATGATGCGCTTCGCCGAGCTGGCGGCGCCGTATTTCGACACCGCGGAGATCATCGAACTGCACCACGACAAGAAGATCGACGCGCCGAGCGGCACCTCGGTGATGACGGCGCGGCGCATGGCCGCCGCGAGCAAGGACTGGTCGCCCGATCCGACCGAGAAGTTGATCGCCGAAGGTGCCCGCGGCGCGATCGTCGACGGCATCGCGGTGCACTCGGTGCGCGTCCGTGGCATGTTCGCCCACCAAGAGGTCATCCTCGGCGCGGCAGGCCAGACGCTCACGATCCGCCACGACAGCTTCGATCGGGTGTCGTACATGCCGGGCGTGCTGCTCGCGGTGCGTCGGGTCGGCGAGCGCCCGGGTCTGACGCTCGGCCTCGACGTCCTCCTCGGCCTGTAGCCGCGCGCGGCGTCGCGTCGTCACCGTCCGTTGAGTCGACGGCTGCACGGGTGCAGCTCTTGACACAACGAAAGCCGGTTGGTTCGGGGATGTCGGTGGTACGAGATGTCGGCGGTCGGGGAACCGGCGCGCCGCGGCGGGCGTCGAACCCGACGTGCCCGAACCGCCTGTGCTGCCCGACGTTCGCGACCGCGCCCGTCGATCCCGGTTCGAGGCGGTCTACAACGCTCATTTCGGCGCGGTCTGGGCGTACCTCCGGCGGCGGGTCGCGATCGCGGCCGACGCCGACGATGTCGCCGCGCAGACCTGGATCGCGATCTGGCGCCGCGTCGACGACCTGCCCGTCGATCGGGAGCTGGCCTGGTGCTACGGCACGGCGCGTCGTTGTCTCGCCAACCACCGCCGCGGCGAGCAACGTCGCCTGCGGCTCGCCCACACGGTCGCGCGCGAACGGGTCGACGACGCCGTGCGCGCCACCGATCCACACCCCGAGGACCCGCGCGCCGCGCGGCTCCGCGCCGCACTCGCGACACTGCGTCCCGCCGACCAGGAATTGCTGCGCCTCTTCGCCTGGGAGCAACTCACCACCGCGGAGATCGCGGTCGTGCTCGACCTCGGCACGAACGCCGTCGCGATCCGAGCGCACCGGGCCCGGCGGCGCCTGGCCGCAGCACTCGGCGAGCCCGCGGCGGGCGCGGCGAAAGATCTCGACCGGCCCGGACACTCAACGGGTACGGCACCGGAAGGAGCACGATGAACGACCGTCGAGACGACGACCTGCTCGCGGCACTGGCCGCAGCGGATCCGATCGACCTCGGCGCGGTGCCGGCCCCTGACCGAGCACTCCTCGAGGAGATCACCGCCATGGAACCCACCACGAGCACGACCGACCCCACCCTGACGCCTGCGTCGTCCCGTCGCCGCCGGCGGTTGTTCGCGGTGGCGGCCGTCGCCCTCGCCGCGGGAGTCGGGGCCGGGGCCCTGGCGCTCGACGACGACGGCAAGGCGGCCGACGGGCCGACGCTCACCACGCCGACCGGCGATACCACCAAGGTGGCGGGGATCGAACCCGCGCCGCGGACGGGGGAACGAGCGGGGGAGACCATGCACTCGTGCGTGATCTTCGACGCGACGATCCTTGCCATGCAGGAGTACGCCTTCGACGGCACGGTCACCGCGATCGACGACGGCTGGGTCACGTTCGAGGTCGCCGAGTGGTTCAAGGGCCCGGGCGGGTCGGTCGTGGTCCTGAACGCCGAGGCACTCTCACCACGCGATCCGGGCTTCGCGACCTCGGTCGACGAACTGCTCATCACCGAGGCCGGCCAGCGCATCCTCGTGTCGGGCGCGGCCGGGTACGCGGGGGTCTGCGGCGCGACCCGCGCGTACGACGCCGCGACGGCCGAGGAGTGGCGCTCCGCCCTCGCTCCGTGAGCTTCGCCGTCCGTGG
>SXJQ01000169.1 GCA_005779345.1 Actinomycetota bacterium | reverse complement strand
ATCACCACCACTCGTGGCGAGCCAGTACCCGGCACCGGTGGGCGCGGCGGCGATCGCGACGATCGAACCCCGCACGGCCGACCCGCGGAGGCTGCCGCGCCACCGCGCGTCGCCGACCGGGTAGACGCCACCCTCCGCGTCGGCGAGCGCGATCCAGTAGCCGTTGCCGGTCGCGGTCGCTTCGATACCGACGGCAGCGGCAGTGCGGTCGGCGGGCGCGAGCGACCCGAATCGCGGCGCGTCGCCGCGGGTCGCGATCTTGCCTGCGCTCGTCAGCCGCCAGAACCCGCCACGCGAGGGCGTCGACGCGGCATCGACGACGACCGGCGCGCTGCTGCTCGACGCTGCGACGGTCGTGTGCGAACCGCGTGCGAACCGGTCGGTGCGACCGTTGTCGAGGGTGACGCGGTAGTCGTAGTCGCCCGGTACCGGGGCGTCGGTGTAGTCGACGCCGAGGGTGCGGCCGGCCACCGGGACGTTGACCGTGTGGTCCTTGGCGCCGCCGTCGGTCCAGGTCGCGAACGTCCAGTGATTCCCGAAGCGGTACAGCGGGCTGACCGCGGAGATCGTGTGCTGTGAACCCGCGATGACGGTGCGTTCGAACGGTGTGACCCCGGTCTGCGCATCGACGGCGACGTCGAGACCCGCGGGATCGGACTCGATCCGCAGCGTCGCGGTCGCCGGCTCGATCTGGAGGCGGTGCGTCGTCGAGAGGCCCGCCGAGTCGGTGGCCGTCATGTAGAGCTCGAGGTACGACGGATACTCGTGGTCGGGTGCGTCGAAGCTGCCGCTCGTCGTACCGTCCCAGGTCTGGAGGAAGTGCGTGTGGCACTGACCCTGCGAGTCGCAGTGTCGCTGGCGCAGCTCCCAGTCGATGCCCGAGGCGGGGAGCACACCGTCTTGGGCATCGAGTGCCAGACCGCTGAACGCGATCTCGTCGGCCACCGTGAACCGGTCGTCGGCGACGATCGTCGCGCCGTCGAGGTGGTACGCCGGGGCGAGCAGGTAGGGAACCGGGGGCGATTCGGCGGGCGAAATCGCGATCGTGTCGGTGTCGGTCGCGCCCTGTTCGTCGGTGACCCGCAACTGCACGGTGACGGCGCCCGGCGACGAATAGACGTAGGTGGGGACCGGAGCGGTCGAGTCGTCGAACTGGCCGTCGCCGTCGAGGTCCCAGGCGTACTCGGTGATCGAGTCGCCGGCGTCGGGGTCGGTCGACAGCCCCGCATCGAACGTGACGGTCAACGGGATCGTGCCGCTCGGTGTCGTCGAGGTGATCCGTGCGTTCGGCGGCCGATTGCCCGAGTAGTAGCGGATGCGTTCGATGCCGCCGTTCGCGTCGACCAGGTAGATGTCGCCGCCGGGGCCGCGCGTGAGTTCCACCACCCAACGGTCGTGGTGGAGGAGGAGCTGTCGGGTGTCCCAGTCGGGCGCGCCGCCGGCGCCGGGATAGACGACCCAGATGCACTGGCGGGTGAAGTCGGCGAAGAAGAGCGCGCCGTCGAACGCCGCGGGATAGTCGCCGCCGTCGTAGAACGCGACGCCGGTGATCGAGCTCCCGCCGGTCGGGCAGGTGTCGCCCGCGACGACGGCATCGGCGTGCGGGTACGACAGCTGCGGGGCGGTCGCGGTGGCGGCGGTGTACAGGTTCTCGCACAGCGTGAGGTCGGCCGCGTCGTAACCGCTCTGGCGGGCCGGTCCTTCGTAGCACGGCCAGCCGAAGTTCTCGATGTTCGCGTCGTTCACATCGGCGACCCGGTCGATCTCCTCGTGGTCGCCCCAGCCGACCTCGGCGACCCACAGCTCGTCGGTCCCCGGACGGAACGTGAACCGGAACGGGTTCCGCATCCCGAACGCGATGAGCCGACGCCGGTTCGCGTCGGCCGACGCTGCGTAGGGGTTGCCGGGCGCGCCCCCGCCCGTGTCGGGGTCGATGCGCACGATCGAGCCATCGAGGGACTGCGGATCGCCGCTCGTGAGCGCATCCTGCGCGCGCAGCGCGCCACCTTCGGCCGCGGGCGGGTACAGGTTGTGTCCGCCGGGCGGATCGTTGCACGGGTTGTCGCTCGGGTAGCCGAACTGGCCCCAGTCGGCGGCGTCGAAGTTCGCACCCTCGCCCGCGCTCACGTAGAGGTAGCCGTCGGGGCCGATCGCGACATCGCCGATGGAGTGCGAGGTGAACTGGTTGCACCAATCCTCGACGAGCACTTCGGGCGGGCCGGTCGGGAGATCGCCGCTCACCGTGAACTTCACGAGCCGCGCGGTCGACACGCATCCGTGCGTGTTGGGTCCGGGGGGATCGGGGCAGGCGTCGTTCCAGTAGGGCGCGGTCTCGCCGGGCGGCGCGTCGTAGGAGATCGCCGCGTACACGTACGGGCGCCCGGTCGCGAACTCCGGGTCGATCGCGAGCCCGAGCAGGCCGCGATCGCCGAAGGTGTACGTGTCGGTGCGCAGGTCGGCGAAGGTCGTGGCGGTCGGGTCGTCGAAACCGTCGAACAGCTTGATGACGCCGCGCTTCTCGGCGACGAGGACGCGTCCGTCGTCGAAGAACTCGACGGCGATCGGCGTGTCGAGTTCGCCGTGACCGCCGAGCACCGTCTCGACGGCGAAACCACTCGGCGGGTTCGGATCGGGCGCCGCATCGGCCTCGGCGCGCGGCAGAGCGACCGCTGCGGCGAAGAGCGCCGCGGCGAGGAGGAGAACCCGCCCTCGGCGGGTCCGCTCGAACGACGGAGGATGGATCAGGAACGCCTCGCGGGATCGGGGGGATCGGTGCCGCCGCGGCGAGGATACTCGTACGAAAGGGACGATTTCGACCGCGGGGCGGTGACCGACGTCACGCGGAACCGTGGCGTGCACCGGCGTACTCTCCGGGCGTGCCCGATCCCCCTATCCCGCGGCCCTCTGTCCCGCGGCCCTCCGTACCGCAACCCTCCGTGCCGCAACCCTCGGTACCGCGGCCGGCCCGTCTCGTCATCTCGAACCGCAGCGCGAACGTGCGGGTCACAGCCGAACCCGGCGCCGGTCTCGCCGTCGTCGGCGGCGATGTCGAGCTCGGCGACGACGGCACCT
>SXJQ01000168.1 GCA_005779345.1 Actinomycetota bacterium | reverse complement strand
GGTGTCGTGCCCGTCGGGTGCAGCGTCGGTACGCGCCGCGTCAGGCGGTGATACCGCCCGCGGCGAGCTGCGCTTCGACCTCGGCCTGCTTGGCGACGTTCTCGGCGTGCAGTTCGTCGGTCGTGCGGACGCGGCCGTCGACCTTGAGTTCGCCCATGATGTGGACCTCACCGAGCGTTTCGGTCATGTAGGCGGGGCCTTCGCCGGTCGGGATGAACCAACCGGTGGGACACATCGTGAGCACCTCGACGAAGCTGAACCCCTCGCGGGCGATCTGGGCCTCGAACGCGCGCCGGAACATCTTCTTGGTACGAGCGACCGCGCCGGCGTTGTGCACCGAACCGCGCGCCACGTAGGTCGCGCCCTGGAGTTGGGCGATGAGGTCGCCGATGAGGATCGGATACCCGTGGTAGGCGGCGTCGCGTCCGTCGAGCGTGTTCTTCGTGCGTTGGCCGAGCACGGTCGTGGCGGTCATGTGTCCGCCCGTCTCGCCGAACACGCCGTTGTTCAGCAGGATCACGGTGACGTTCTCGCCGCGAGCGGCGGTGTGCAGCACCTCCTGGAGCCCTTCGTTGACCATGTCGCCGTCGCCCTGGAGCGTGTAGACGATCGAGTCGGGGAGCATGCGCTTGACGCCCGTCGCGACCGAAGGCGCGCGCCCGTGCAGGGCCTGGACGAGGTCGACGTCGACGCTCCCCGAAAAGCTCGTGTAGCAACCGATGCCCGCGACGGCGATCGCGCGGTCGACCGCGCCGAGTTCGGCGATCACGTCGAGGAACGCGCGCAACGCCAGCGGTTCGCCGCACCCGGGGCACATGTGGTGTTCCTGGGTGAGCAGGAGGGCCGGCTTCAGCGGCTCGACGACGCGTGCACCCGCGGGTGCCGTCGCGGTGTCGAGCACGGGGCGCTTGGCAACGGTGGTCACGGTGTCGCTGCCTCCTGGTGCGGCTGGATCGCGTAGGTGAACTGTTCATAGCCGGGGACGATCGGTTGGTCGCGCCCTTCGTGCAGGGCGAGGATCCGTGCCGCGATCGCATCGACGTCGAGCATGCGCCCGACTCCGAACCCCGAGTGGTCGGTGCTCACGCCGCCGATGAACTCGACGGGGCAGTGTCCGGCGGCACCGATGCGAACGTCGTCGACGAGTTGGCCTGCCGACAGCTCGAAGCTGCCGATGCGGCGCACCGACGGGTTGGTCGCCGCATCCGCCACGGCCGCGTAGGGGAACGGCCACAGGGTGATCGGGCGGATCCAACCGATCTTGTGACCCGCGGCGCGGAGCTGTGCGATCGCGTACTTCACGAACTTGGCCGGCGACCCGAACGCGACGATCACCGTCTCGGCGTCGTCGATCGATCCCTGCTCGAACCGCACCTCGCGCTCCATGAGGGGCGTCTTCGTCGCGATGTACTGGAACTTGCCCTCCTGGCCGAAGACCGGCTGACCGTGCTTGCCGACACCGAGCGGTGTGACGTTCGCGCTCATGCCGGTGCCCGACCGGGTTCCGTCGACCGCCCAGTCCTTGGCCGGCAGTGGCCCGAAGTCGACGGTTTCGATCGTGAGTGCCTCCTGGGTGTGCGCGAGCAGGTAGTCGCCGTAGACGAGCACCGGGTTGCGCCACTTGTCGGCGAGATGGAACGCGACCTGGACGAGGTACACGCCCTCGCTGACGTCTTGGGGCGCGAGCACGATGTGGCGGTAGTCGCCATGACCACCGCCGCGCGTCGCCTGGAAATAGTCCTGCTGGCCGCGTGCCATGTTGAAGATCACGAGGGGGAGCTCGGCGAGCGCGATCTCGCTGAAGCTCTCCTGCATCAGCGAGAGACCCTGGCCGGTGCTCCCCGTCGCCGCGCGCGCCCCGGTGGCGAGCGCGCCCCAGGCCATGCCGACCGCTTCGAGTTCGGATTCGGCGTTGATGCAGACGCCACCCGCGTCGGGGAGCAACGCGGCGAAGTGTTCGAGCACCTCGGTGAACGGTGTCATCGGGTAGCCGGCGAAGAAGCGGCACCCGGCCGCGACCGACGCGCGCGCGAGCGCCTCGGAGCCCTCCATCAAGACGCGCTCGGTCGCGTGTTCCAGTGCGGTGCCCGCGCTCATGATCGTTCCTCGGTCGCGTCGGCGATCTCGTGGACGACAGGCTCCGCGTAGCGGAACACCTCGAACACGAAGTCGGGGCACACATAGAGGCACGCCGCGCAACCGGTGCA
Organism: Actinomycetota bacterium; assembly: GCA_005779345.1. Classification (GTDB taxonomy): domain Bacteria; phylum Actinomycetota; class Acidimicrobiia; order IMCC26256; family PALSA-610; genus SXJQ01. The sequence continues at coordinate 4,047 of SXJQ01000168.1, read as the reverse complement.
TCCGGCGTGGAGCTCGGGGTAGCGGTAGCCCATGTGGTTCACCGCGGTCGACATCGTCAGCACGGCCGGCGGGCACGCCGGGACGCAGAGTTCGCAGCCCTTGCAGTGTTCGACGTCGATCGTGAGGGTGCCGCGAGACTTGATCGTCGTGCTCATGCGGAGACCTGCTCCCAGGCGGGGTGGGTATTCGGCGCGAGCAGGTCGAGGCCGGCGCGCAGGGCGGTTTCGTTGTCGGCGATGTGCTGGGACCGATAGCTCGGGATCGATCGGCGCATCGCCTCGACCGCCGCGTCGATGCCGACGAGCGCGGTCGCCGCGATGAACGCGCCGACCATCACCATCGACGCTCCGAGCGGCATGCCGAGCGCGACCGCGGTATCGGTCGCGGCGACCCGATGAACGGTCACGTCGGCGTGGATGGTGCCGGCGAAGGTCGAATCGTTGACGAGCACGACGCCGCCGGGCCGCAGCTTCGGCTCGATCGGAGCGAAGAACTCGTCGTGCATCGCGATCGCGGCCCAGGCGCGGGGCACGATCGGGGGGGCTTCGATCGCGCGGTCGGCGACGATCAGCGTGCTGTCGGTGTTGCCACCGCGCATCATGCCGCCGTAGAGCCCGAGCGCACTGACGCTGCGACCCTCGAGGGTCGCAGCACGCGCGAGTACCTGCGCCGCGAGCTGGACGCCCTGTCCGCCGATTCCGGTGAGCAGGATCTCACGTTCCACTGCCGGTTCCTCCGTCGGTCATGGTGCTCGGTGGATGCCGGGTGCTCGGTGGATGCCGGCGAGCGCGAACGCGACGACGTGGTCGACCTCACGCTTGGAGGGCACGGTTCCGGCGAGCAGGTGGCGGTGCATGGTGCCCATCGTGAGTTCGTGGACCGCGCGCGCGTCGAACTCGTCGGCGAGGTCGTCGCGGAGCAGCGCGAGCAGCCGATCGGTGCTCGCGGCGGTCTCGGCGGGATAGCGCTCCGCCAGGCGCGTGGCGTTGACGACGAACGGGCGGGTCGCGGCGGCGGCGTGGGGCGCCCGGCATTGCGCGAGCACACCGTCGATCCAGGCACGGATGCGTGCGTCCGGCGTGGTCGCGCGATCGACCCTGCGGCGCAAGGTCTCCACGAGGCGACGGCGACCGTCGTCGAGCAGCGCGACGAGGAGCGCGTCCTTGCTCGCGAAGTGGCGATAGAACGCCTGGTTCGAGAGTCCCGCGGCCTTCACGATGTCGCGCACCGGCGGGTCGATCGATCCGGTGCGTTCCATGACCGTCAACGCCGCGTCGAGCAGGCGTCGGACCTCGTCGGTGTAATGCCCGAGACGGTCGGCCGCGGAACGCCGGGCGACCTCGGCCGCGACGCCGGCCGGGGTCGGAGCATGGTCCTGGAAGTCCAGAACGTCGTTCCGCATAACCGGAACGGTACTCCGCACGGCGGCCGGCGGCAAGCGTCAGCCCGCGAGCAGGCGCTCCACGACGAGCGCCCGCTGCACCTGGCCGGTCGCCGGGGTGCGGGGGAGCGAGTCGACCATGACGACCCGGCGGGGATGCTTGAACGCCGCCAGGCGTCGGGCGCAGTGCGCGCGCAGGTCATCGACCGAGGGCGGCGCGATGCCCTCGCGCACCACCACGACGGCGGTGACGATCTCGCCCCAGACGGGGTCGGGGAAACCGACGACCGCGACCTCGGCGATCGCGGGATGATCGGCCAGCGCCGCTTCGACCTCGCCCGGGGCGATCGTCTCGCCGCCGCTGCGCAGCACGTCGCGCGCTCGTCCGACGATCGAGAGGTGCCCGTCGGCATCGAACTCGCCGAGGTCGCCGGTGCAGTACCAGCCGTCGACGAGCGCCGCCGCGGTCGCCTCGGGAGCATCGAAGTAGCCGTCCATCAAGAAGTCGCTGCGGACGCGGATCTCCCCGTCGACGAGTCGGATCTCACAACCCGGCTGGGCGAGACCGACGCGGCCGGGCTTGCGCGCGAGATCGGCGTCCGCGAGCAGGCACGCCGGGCCGGCCTCGGTGGAGCCGTAGAACACGCGGGTCGCGGTGGGGGGGAGCGCGGTCTTGATCGCCGCGAGGAGTTCGGGTGGTGTCGCGCTCGTTCCGGTGTCGGCTTCGCGGAGCGCCGTGAGGTCGAACCCGTCGATGCCGTGGTCGAGGATGCGCGCCCACACCGCGGGGATGCAGTACATCCGCGCGGCTCGATGGCGGGCCGCGGCCTCGAGGAGCGCGGCGGGGTCGGCGACCGCGAAATGCACCGGCCGGCGTTGCTGCCAGGCGCCCAGCGCGATCGAGAACCCGGCCATGTGGAACAACGGGAACATGCACACGACACCGCCCCCGACCCCGGCCTCGCTCGTGGCGCCGGGGAAGGAACGCAGCCAGTTCGTGCGGTGCGACAGCACGACGCCCTTGGGGCTGCCGGTCGAACCGCTGGTGAAGAAGATGACGTGCGGGTCGGTCTCGAGCGGCCGGTCACCATCCCACGGCGCAGGTGCCCCGCGGTCGATCGCCGACGCGGTGAAGTGCTCGACAGCGCAGGCCGACCCGAGCGCGTCGCCGTCGGCGGCGTGCGACGCGCCGGTCAGCAGCAGGCGGGCGCGGCCGGACGCGAGGACCGGTGCCGCCTCGACGACTCCGGTGCGCGCGTTCAGCGGCATGAACACGACCCCGAGTTTGGCCGCGGCGGCGAAGACGCTGAGGCTCTCGAGCGTGGTGTCGGACCACCACGCGAGTCGGTCGCCGCGGCCGAGGCCCCGCGCGGCGAGGCCGTGCGCGAGCCGATCCCCCTCGGCGTCGAGTTCGGCGAAGGTGAGCGCGTCGTCGCCCAGCGTCGCGGCCACGGTGTCGGGGGCGACCCGTGCCGCGAGCTCGATGACCCGGTCGATCGTCAGCACCCCCGGAGTCTGGCACCGGCCGGCGGTGTGCGTCGGTGTCGCCGCTGTGCTCCCGAAACGATTCGTAGATGACAATCATTGTTGATAAGGTGTCACCCGATGCACGATGTCGACGAGCTCACCGACCGCCTGCGTGGCGAGGGCCTGCGAGTGACGCCGCAGCGGCGCGCGGTGATGCAGTACCTCGTCGGCAACACGTCGCATCCCACGGTCGAGGCGATCTTCGACGCCGTGCGCGCCGAACTGCCGTCGGTATCGCTCAAGACGGTGTACCAGACCGTGCACGATCTCGACGCGCTCGGCGAGGTTCGGCTGCTCGATGTCGGTACCGGCGCGGTGCGCGTCGACCCCAACGTCGAACACGTTCACCACCACCTCGTGTGCCAGCGGTGCGGTGCGGTGCGCGACGTGTCGCCCGAGGTGGCCACCGAACTCCCCGCCGCGCAGCGACGACGCTTCACCGTGACCTCGGTCGAGGTGATCTTCCGCGGCCGGTGCGACCGATGCGCACCCTGAGCCCACTACCTGAACCCACCACCTGAACCCACCACCCTGAAATCAGGAACCCAGACAGAGGAGAACCAGCAATGCCGGACTTGAAGGGCAGCAAGACGCACGACAACCTGAAGGACGCGTTCGCGGGCGAGAGCCAGGCGAACCGCCGGTACCTCTACTTCGCGCAGAAGGCCGACGTCGAGGGCTACCCCGACGTCGCCGCGCTGTTCCGGTCGGTCGCCGAGGGCGAGACCGGTCACGCGTTCGGCCACTTCGACTTCATCGCCGAGGTCGGCGACCCCGCCACGGGCGAGCCCGTCGGCGGCACCGCGGAGAACCTCAAGTCGGCGATCGCCGGCGAGACCTACGAGTACACCGAGATGTACCCCGGTTTCGCCAAGACGGCTCGCGACGAGGGCTTCGAGGAGATCGCCGAGTGGCTCGAGACCCTCGCGCGCGCCGAGAAGAGTCACGCGGGCCGCTTCGGTCAGGGCCTCGAGAACCTCAGCTGACCCGAGGTCGACCTCGCAACGCACGACCGTCGACCGGCCCCGGGTGATGTGCCCGGGGCCGTGTCGTCGAGCAGCTCGGCCCGCAAGGCCGGTCGGGCCCGCAAGGCCGCTCGGGCCCGCAAGGCCGCTCGGCCCGCAAGGCCGCTCGGCCC
>SXJQ01000167.1 GCA_005779345.1 Actinomycetota bacterium | reverse complement strand
GAGGTGCCATCGCCCCCGCGACGCGGGCGGGTCACGTCGTGGGTGCTCGACCTCGCGTTGGGCGCGGGGATCGCGTTGGTGCTCGTGCTCGGCATCAACTGGTGGCGCGATCGCGACAGCGAACCTGCTCCGAGTGTCCCCGCGATCACCGCGGGCGACATCGTCACGACCACCGCGCCGCCCGCGGTCGAGATCGACCCGTCGGTCACGTACACCGCCCGTATGGAGACGAGCGAGGGCACGATCGTCATCGAACTCGACACCGAGCACGCCCCGATCGCCGCCGGGCAGTTCATCCGCCTCGCTCGCGGCCGTTTCTACGACGGCCTCACGTTTCACCGAGTCGTGCCCGACTTCGTGATCCAAGCCGGCGACCCGAGCGGAACCGGCGGTGGCGGGAGCGGGTCGAGCGTCGTCGGGGAGGTTCCGAGCGACAACTATCCGATCGGCGCCCTGGCCGCGGCGAAGACCGCGGTCGACCCGCCGGGCACCTTCGACAGCCAGTTCTTCATCGTCACCGGCGCGCAGGGCGCGACGCTGCCCAACGAGTACGCACGCTTCGGCGCCGTGATCGACGGTCTCGACGTCGCGCTCGCGATCGAGGCCCTGGCCGGCCCCGACGGCGACGGGGCACCGACCCGCGTCGTTCAGATCGTGAGCGTGTCGATCACCGAGTCGTGAACCTTCGTCGGCGCGACACCGACGCGGTACAGCGTGACCGAACCCGGCCCGACCGCCCGCCATTCACCTTCGGGTGACCGGACGAGCGCGGTGTGCTCGTCGACGCCGACGAGCGTCGCCGAGTCGGGGAGCAACTCGACCGAACGGGCGAGCAGGTGCTCGGCCGCGGTGCCGTGATAGGGGAACACCGCGAGGTTCGCGACCAACCCGAGGCCGACCGTGTACGCGCCGCCGCGTGGATCGACCATCGGGTCGGCGACGAGGGTCGCCCCGGCACCCGACGCGGCGAACACCGCACCGCTGCGATACGCCGCCGACAAGACGGCGAACAACGACGAGTCCTTGAGAACCGACCGCAGATGTAACGGTGATCCGTCGGCGAGATACACGAACCGCGCGCCCTTGGCCTGCTTCACGATCGCGTCGTCCTCGGCGTCTCGCCTCGTGAGCACCGGCAAGGCGACGACGCGAGCACCGAGCGCGGCGAAGTGCGCGGTCGCCCGCTCGATCACCGTGCCGGGGTGTTCGAACGCGGCCGCGGTCGGCAGCACGAGCACCTCGTTGCCGCCGCTCGCCGCCAACAACTCGCGATGCAGCGCGGCGCACTCGTCGTCGAACTCGCCGCCTCCGACGAGCGCGAGGGTTCCGCGGGTCTTCTTCACGACGTTCACGGTGTGGCCACTCCTTGGGCGAACGGCAGCAGCACCGGCGGGGTGCGCTTCGGCGAGAACTCCTCGTACTGGGAGACCGTGAAGCCGGCCTGCTCGAGGTTGCTGCGCGCGTCACGGGTGAGGTGGCATCCACACGCGACCTTCGTCCAGACCGGATCGAGTCGTCGTTGCCAGACACCGCGCTTCCCGGCGGCGTCGCCGCCGTGCTCGATGAACAGCAAGCGCCCGCCGGGTCGGAGGACGCGCCGGATCTCGGCGAGCGTCGCGGCGATGTCGTCGACGGTGCAGAGCACCAGCGTGGAGACCACGGCGTCGAACGTGGCGTCGTCGAACGGCAACGACTCGGCGCCCGCATCGCGGATGTCGACCGGCACCGCGGCAGCCGCGGCCCGGTGCAGCAGGCGCCCGCGCATCGGCGCGCTCGGCTCGGTGCAGGTGACCCGCGCCGCATTTCGGTAGTGGGGCAGGTTCGCTCCGGTTCCCGAGCCGATCTCGAGCACCTGACCCTCCAGGTCGCCGACGAGCGCGGCGCGGCGGCGGCCGAGCACCCCGGCCTCCATCGCCGCGTTCATCCGGTCGTAGACGGCCGCGAACCCGCGCTCCCAGATGCTCACGGGCGTGAGGCTAGAGCAGCCGTGCCGAGTCGACCGGGGTGCGCGTGGCTTCGCCGCCGCATTGGCCCGCCGCACCCACCCGTCGGTAGCCTCTGCGCCTTCCACGCCGGAAGGGGAACGACATGGTCATCAAGCGCGTCGGCATCGTCGGGTCGGGCATCATGGGATCGGGCATCGCCGAGGTCACGGCCAAGGCCGGGCACGAGGTCGTGCTCCGCAGCCGCCAACAGGCCACCGCCGACGCGATGGTGGCCTCGCTCGAGAAGTCGCTCAACAAGCAGGTCGAGCGCGGCAAGCTCGAAGACGCCGAGCGCAGCGCCGTCCTCGGACGGGTTCGTGCCGTCGCCGACCTCGGCGAGCTCGCCGACTGCGACCTCGTGGTCGAGTCGATCCTCGAAGACCTCGACACCAAGAAGCACCTCTTCACCGAGCTCGACCGCATCTGCAACGACGGTGCGATCCTCGCTACGAACACGTCCACATTGCCCGTGGTCGAGATGGCGATGAACACCGGGCGACCCGAGAAGGTCTGCGGTGTGCACTTCTTCAACCCGGCGCCCGCCATGGGCCTCGTCGAGATCGTGCGCTGCCTCACGAGCAGCGACGAGACGATCGACGCCGTCACCGAGTTCGCCACGACGTGCGGCAAGAAGCCCGTCCTCGTGAAGGACCAGGCAGGCTTCATCGTGAACGCCCTGCTCTTCCCGTACCTCAACAACGCGGTTCGGATGCTCGACGCCGGTGTGGCGACGCGCGAAGACATCGACACCGCGATGAAGGGCGGCTGCAACTTCCCGATGGGCCCGCTCGAGTTGCTCGACCTCGTCGGACTCGACACGAGCCTGTCGATCCTCGAGGCGCTCTTCGCCGAGTTCCAGGACCCGAACTTCGCGCCCGCCCCGCTGCTGCGCCGCATGGTGAGCGCCGAGCGTTTCGGCCGCAAGACGAGCCTCGGTTTCTACGACTACCACAAGTAGCATTCGGCGGCCTCGAGGCGACTCGCGGCGGTCGAAGCGGGAGACTCACCCCATGGCAGATCGAGACCGACCCTGGGTGATGCGGACCTACTCGGGGCACTCCTCCGCCCGAGCGAGCAACGACCTGTACCGCACCAATCTCGCGAAGGGCCAGACCG
>SXJQ01000166.1 GCA_005779345.1 Actinomycetota bacterium | reverse complement strand
GATGTCGAGGCGGCGTTCGACCTCGCGCTCGAGGTGTTGCAGGCGCCCGGCGCCGAACCGGCCCCGCCCGGCGCCGGCGCCGGTGTGCCGCCCCGCTTCGTGTTCTTCCACACCCACGTCGTCCACGACTACTACCAACCGGCGAGTCGCGCGTACGTGGAGCGGTACCAGCCCGCGCGTGGCAACTATTTCGACATCCGGTACCGGGTGCTCGCCTGGCGCGACCTCACCCCCGAACAGGTCCCGGGTATGCGCGCGACCTACGACGCATGCGTACTCCGGCTCGACGAACGGCTCGACGAGATCCTCGCCGCGATCCCCGACGACGCCGCCGTGCTGCTCCTCGCGGACCACGGCGAGGGGTTCGAACCCGAGCGGGCGCGCATCCACCACGGCGGGCGTCTCCACGACGATCTGTTGCGCGTGCCATGTGCCCTCCGACTCCCGTCGACCTGTCCCGAAGCGACGCGCCGCGCGCTCCTCGACGCGGCCGGGTCGGGTGCCGTCGGCACTGCCGACCTGTTCCCGACACTGCTCGCGCTCGCGGGCGTCACGATCCCCGAGGAGCACGGCGACCTCGACGGTGTCGACCTCGCCGCGGCCGGTGTCGGGCGCGCGCTCGTCCGCGCGGAGGATCACCGGTACCTCTACCTCGCCAACCGGCTCCGGCTGAACACCAACACGCAGGGAAAGAACACGACGCGTCGCGCGCGCCTCAAGAACCGGTGGTGGCGATCCACCGTGGCGCGCCGTCACGCGTTGCGTGCCGTCGTCGTCCACCCGTTCAAGCTCGTCGTCACGGAACTCGAGACGACGCCGGGCCTCATCCGGCTCGCTCGCGGCGTGCTCCGCCGTTTGCACAACGGCGACCCGCTCGTCGCGACCCGCGGCCGAGTCTGGTACGGCATCGAGGTGTTCGACCGCGCGACCGACCCGGGTGAGACGCGCAATCTCGTGCGCGATCGGCCCGACCTCGCGGCCGCGCTCCTCGACGTCGATGCTCGCGCGACTGGCGACGTCGACCGCGACTCGGTCGCGGCGCGGCTGCTCGCGGTGCTCAACCGCGATGCGGTCGCCGCGAGGTGAGCCGCGCACGCACGAGGTTCGCCCGGATCCGCAGGCCCTTGCCGAGGAGCTTCACCCGTCGGGCGCGCGACATCGGCTCGTTGCGGACCCAGGTCATGCCGCCGTAGTGGCGGTAGCAGTCCGACCAGGCGTCGGGCATCGCCGACCAAGCAAGCCCTCGCGCCTGGAGCTCCTCGAAGAACGCCGCGCCCGTGTCGTACGCGATCCGGGAGCCCGGATGTTCGGGATCGTCGCGGAAACGGAACCCGAACCCGGTCTCGACCGTGCCGCGGATCTGTTCGAGGTCGACGAAGATCAGCCACGGGGTCGGTCGTGGCGCCCACCGCATGGGCTTGCCCGACCGATCGGTGTGGGCGTCACCTTCGAGCCGCTGGATGCGCGAGGTCACCATCGCGGCGTGGGTTCGTTCGGCCTCGGCGACGAGGTCGACGAGCCAGTTCGGGCGCAGGAACTGCATGTCGGAATCGACGAACACGGCGTAACGCGCCGGGCACACCTGCGTCCACAGGTTGAGCCACTCCGCGTGACGGCGACCGTCGGGCGCGACCTCGAGGTGCAGCCAGCCCGCGCGCTCGAGGCGTCGGAAGCGCTGGAGTGAACCATCGGTCGACCCGCCATCGCCGACCACGAGGTCGAACGGCATCCCGGCGAATCGATGGATCGTGCGGATGCACAACTCGGTCGCGGCGGCGGTGTCGAGCGTGGCGACATGGATGCGAACCGCGGCGGACACCGAAGGAGCGTGACATGTGCGCGGCGGAGGCGTCGAACTGCTCGGTCGGGCGGTTGGGCCGTGCCGTGCTTGCGCGCCGTTCGGTCGGGCCGTTGGGGCGGGCCCGATCGCTCGACCCCGATAGCGTGATGGCCGTGACCGAGGGTGACGCGACCGACGCCGTCTCCGGCGCGGCCGCGTCGCGGCCGCGGGTGATCGCGGTGCTCGGGATGCACCGCAGCGGCACGAGCTGGCTCGCCGGGTCGCTCGAGGCGCGCGGCCTCCCGCTTGGTGAGGTGAACGAAGCGTCGCCATTCAACGCGAAGGGCAACCGCGAGAACCCGCGGATGCAGGCGCTCCACGCGCAGGTGTTCGCCGACTCCGGCGGGTCGTGGGTGCGTCCACCGTCGCGCGCGGTGTGGACCGACGCGACGCGCGCCGAGCTGCGGGCCGTCGTCGCCGACATGGACGAGCGGTTCGAGCGCTGGGGCTTCAAGGATCCCCGATCGGTGTTCGTGCTCGACGGCTGGCGCGCCGAGCTCGGTGACGCACTCGGGCGCATCGGCGTGTTCCGTCATCCCGACGCGGTCATCGCCTCGCTCGTCGACCGCGGCAAGCTGAGCGTCGACCGCCGCGAGGCCCAACGGATGTGGCTCGACTACAACACTGCGCTCGTGGCCGAACACCGGCGCGAGCCGTTCCCGATCCTCGCGTTCGACACGGCCGGGCCGGCGCTGTCGGCCGCGCTCGACACGGCGTCGGCGCAGTTGGGGCTCGGCGTCGCGTCGGGCGGCGAGTTCTTCGAACGGGAGCTCGTCCACAACGCGCCGCGGCTCGGACGCGTGCCGCGGCGCCTCCGTGCCGTCTGGGACTACCTCTGCGAACACGCGGTGGGCTCATGACCGGCGTCGACCCGCCGAAGCCGCCGTGGCAGCCGCCGCCCGAGCCGACGACCTTCGAGCGCATCACGCGCGGCGTCCGCCGGCGGTTCGCGCAGCGCACGGCGCGCCTCGCGACGGCTCGCAGTCGGCGGCGGCGGTGGGTGCTCGTCGTCGGCGACTCGCACGCCGCGGTGTTCCGCGAGGCGAGTTGGGCACGGCTGCCGGTGCGCCTCGAGGTCCACGCGGTGGGCGGCGCGACGCTCACCGGGCTCCCGAACCCGAAGTCGTCGACGCTCGCCGGGCCGAAACTCCGCGCGGCGCTCGACGATGCGGCGCGCCGGTCGCCCCGCCCGGAGGCGGTCGTGGCGCTGCTCGGTGAGGTCGACTGCGGGTACATCCTGTGGCGCCGGCACGAGCAGTTCGACGAGCCGCTCGCGCCCCAACTCGACCGTGCGATCGAGCACTACGGCGAGTTCTTGGCGCAAGCGTCGCCGATCGCTCCCACGATCGTCGTGTCGGCGCCGCTGCCCACGATGGACGACCTGTCCACCGTCGGCGAGTACGCGGGCCTCCGTCGGGAGGTGCGCGCGGGGCTGTCCGAGAGGATGGAGCTCACCCGGGAGCTCAACCGTCGGATCGGGGCGCTGTGCGCCGGGCTCGGGTTGCGGTTCATCGACCTCGACGAGCGGTCGGTCGGGCCCGACGGGCGGGTTCATCCGCTGCTCATGAACCCGGATCCGACGGATCACCACTACGACCGGGTCGCGTTCGCTCGCATGCTCGAGCGCGAGCTCGGCGAGGTCGTCGGCTTCCACGCCGACCCGATCGACCACACCTGACCCGATCCGTTCCGGCGTCGTCGGTGCGCCGTACGGG
>SXJQ01000165.1 GCA_005779345.1 Actinomycetota bacterium | reverse complement strand
TGCCGCTGCCGCTCGGCCCGAGCAGCACGACGGTCTCGGCGGGCCGCACCTCGAAGGAAACACGGTCGACGACGAGTGCCTCGCCCCGCCGTATCGACACCTCGGTCAGGAGCAGGCTCACGCGCGGACCTCGCGTCGCGGCCGGCCCAGCGCGTCGGCGACGAACACCACGAGCGCGGTCACGCAGCCGAGCACGAGGGCGAGCGCGAAGGCAGCCTGCTGGTTGCGTTCACCCGGCCGGCCGAGCAGACGACCGATCGCGAACGGTGCGCTCGGAGTCCCCTCGCGCGCCAGCAGCGATGTGGCGCCGAACTCGCCCAATGAAATCGCGGCCGCGAAGCCGACCCCCGCGGCGAAGGCACGCGCCGCGAGCGGTCGATCAACGTCGAACCACACGCGCAACGGCCGCGCGCCGAGCGTCGCGGCGACCTCGCGCAGCGCCGGATCGACGGCACGAAGCGCGGGCACCGTCGCACGGACCACGAATGGCACCGCGACCGCCGCGTGCGCGAGGGGCACGATGTACCAGTGCGCGCGGAGTTCGAGGGGCGGCTCGTCGAACGTCACGAGGTAGCCGTAACCGATCGTCACCGCCGAAACGCCCAGCGGCACGACGAGGAGGAACTCGAGCAGCCGCCCCAAGCCGCGTCGGCGGTCGCGGACCGCGATCGCGGCGAGCCCACCGACGACCCCCGCGACCGCGGTCGCGACGAGCGCGAAGCGCAGCGACACGAACAGCGAGTCGAGTGGACGGATCGCGAGGGCGGTGTCGTCGGCGGCGAGCGACGCGATCCCCGCGGTCGACCACGAGCCGTGCGGCCGCGCGACCCGGTCGGCGAGCATCGTGAGCGGAGTGACGACGAGCACCAGCGCTGGTGTCAACGCCGCCGCGAGGAGCACCGGGCGGCCTCGCCGCGGCGAGGGATCGAACCGGTCGATCCCTCGCACCGTGCCGAGCCGCGCCGCGAGCGCGAGCACGGCCGCGACGACCACCAGGTGCACGAGCGTGAGCGCGGCGGCCCGGTCGAACTGGAGTTGGCGGGCGACACGGGCGATCTCGGTCTCGATCGTTCCCGTGCGCGGGCCGCCCAGCACGGTGATCACACCGAAGCTCGTGAACGAGAACATGAACGTGACGAGCGCCGCGCCCGCGATCGCCGCGCGCAGGCGCGGCAGTGTCGTCGTGAGGAACGCGCGGCTGGGTGTGGCGCCGAGCACCCGCGCGGCCTCGTCGACCTCGGGGTCGAGCCCGGCCCACGCCGCGCCGACGACGCGGACGACGACCGCGACGTTGAACACGGCGTGGGCGAGGACGATCGCGAGTGTGCCGCGATCCAACCAGTGTCGAAACGCCAGGCCGACCACGACCGTGGGGAGCACGAACGGGACGGTCACGATCGCCCGGGCGAGGCCCGCGCCGCGCCACGTCCGGCTCAGGGCCCACGCCGCGGGAATGCCGACGACCAACGTGAGGAGGGTCGAGGCCACGGCCTGGCCGATCGTGAAGCGCACGAGCGATCGCGTTCGATCCGATGCGAACACCGCCCCCAACGGTTCGAGCGTGAGCGTTCCCTCCGGAGCGAGCCCGCGGCGGAAAATCGCGGCGAGCGGCCAGGCCACCATCACGACCCCGAATGCGGCCGGCACCAACGCGAGCGCGAGCCGGCTCGACCTCGTCACGGCACCGCGCTCACGACAGCACGATCTCGGTCCACCGCTCGAGCAGGTCGTCGCGTTCGGCGTCGATCGTTGCCGCGTCGATCGTCACGGGCGCGCTCGCGTGGAGTGCGAAGCGCTCGAACACATCCGGGAGGGGTGTGTCGACGCGCGCCGGGAACACGAACATGCCGAGCGGCACCTCGGTCTGGAACGGCTCCGACAACAAGAACTCGATGACTCGTGCCGCCGCGTCGGGATCGTCGGTCCCCGCGAGGATTCCGGCGTACTCGACCTGGCGGAAGCAGCCGTCGTCGACCACACCGATCGCCGGTGCGTCGCGCGGTGGATCCGAGTAGATGACGTCGGCGGGCGGACTCGACGCGTAGCTCACGACGATCGGCCGAGCGCCGCCGCCCCCACCGCCGCTGAACTCGACCGTGTACGCCTCCTCCCAGCCGCTCACGACGAGCACGTCGTTGTCGCGCAACCGCTCCCAGTAGGCCTCCCAGTCGCCGGTGGCGCGCGTCGTCGCGAGCAAGAACGCCAGCCCCGGCGACGACGTGCTCGGGTCTTCGACCACCGTCAGCCCCTCGTAGGCCGGATCCACGAGGTCGCTCAGCGCGTCGGGCGGTTCGAGTCCCTCCGCGGCGAACCAGGCGATGTCGTAGTTGAGGCAGACGTCGCCGTAGTCGACGGGCACGACCCGCTCGGTGTCGAGGCCGGCGACGAGGTCGGGGGCGAGCGCCGTCACGTCGTGCTCGTCGACCGCGAACACGTCGGCCGCGAGTGCCTTGCCGAGATAGGTGTTGTCGATGCCGAAGACGACATCGGCCTGCGGATGTTCGCGGTCGAGGATGACCTGGTTCGTGACCGTGCCGGCGTCGTCACCCGTCAAGACGTTGACGGCGATACCGGTCGTGGCGGTGAACTCGTCGAGCGCGGCTTGGGGAACGACGAACGAAGCGTGGGCGAGCAGGTCGACGGTGACCGCGCGTCGCGCTCCCGACGTGGTGGTGCCGTCGCCGTTCGGCGTCGCGTCGTCGTTGCCGCAGGCGGCCGCGACGAGCGCGAGGGCGAGCAGGACCAGGATCAGACGGCGCACGGCTCGCCTCCAGAGGTTCGGGAATCGGATGGTCGAGCGTCGAGCGGTTGGATCGCGAGGACGACGCCCGCCGCCAACGACAGCGATGCGGCGTCGGCGACGAGTTCGTTGCTCAGGCCGCGGGTCGAGCCGGGTTCGAGGGTCGACTCGGCGAGCACCCAGCGCAAGCCGGTGCTCGTGAGGCCGTGCGCCGCGCCGCCGACCGCGAGCAACGTGACGATCGACCCCGGGCTCCCCGACAGTGCCCTCGGCGCTTCGTCGGCACGCACGACCGTGACCCACGCGTCGCCCAACGACGCCTCGATCGGCAGCGGCCGCCAGCGGTCGTGCGCGAGCAACAACGCGTTCGCGAGGAAGTGGTCGACCCGCGGGCCGGTCCCGCCGTCGACCACGACGACGCGGCCGGCACCGAGGTCGACCGCGGTCGCGAGCGCGAGTTCGAGATCGCTCGCGTCCTTGTCGCGTGGGTGGTGCTCGACCCGGACACCGTCGGCACGGGCCGCCGCGAGTTGCTCGGCGTCGATCGAATCGAGGTCGCCGACCACGACATCGACGCGGAGCCCGAGCGCCGCGGCGTGGTGCAGGCCCGAGTCGGCGGCCACGACCAGCTCGGCGCGCGGAAGTCGCTCGCGCACCGCTGCGGGCGGCCGTTCGGGGCCGCACAACACGATCACCGACGGTGCAGAACCGCCCATGGCTGTCCCTTCGCCGGCATTACCCGGAGCAGGTTCGTGGGGTCGGTGGCGATGCCGGAGCCCGGCGCGTCCACCCTCTCAGCCCGGCTTCCCGAGCTCCCCGGTTGTGGTGCCGACAGCCTAGGCCGACAACACGAGCGCGACCGCGCCACCCGCGGGTGCGTTGGGCATCCCGAGCCCCTGCGCAGACCCGAACGCGACGATGTTGCCCGCGCTCGTCGCCACCCAGTAGCCGCTCCCGGTCGGCGCGGCGACGATCTCGGCCGCAATCCCGAAGCCGCAACCGAACACGTCGCCGGTGCGGACGGCGTCGCCGAACGCGTAGACCCGCCCGTACTTCGAGACTGCGTAGTAGCCGTTGCCGGTCGGCGTTCGAGCGAGGCCGGCGAGCGCGGTGGTCACGCCGCGCGCGCTCGGTGAACCGAAATCGGGTGCGTCGCCGAAGGCGTAGACATGGCCGGCCGCGCTCAGCAACCAGTAGCCGCCACCCGAAACGGTGCGTTCGATCGCGACGATCGGTGCGCCGAGCGCGGTGTTCGCGAGCGAGCCGAGTTCGGGCGCATCGCCGAACGGGAACACGCCGCCGTCCTCGGTCGCGAGCCAGTAGCCGCGGCCCGAGCCGCTCGCCGCGATCCCGACGGTCGCGGTGGCGAGGTTCGCCTGCCCGAGCGAACCGTGACGGCCGGCGTCGCCGAATCCGTAGGCACCACCGCCTCGCGTCGCGAGCCAGTACCCGTCACCCGAGGGTGTCGCGGCGGCATCGACGACCGCGCTGGACGCGCCGAGGGCCTCACCGCCGCCGAGCGCCGGCGCAGTGCCGAACGCGTACGAGCGTCCGGTCGCGCCGATCGACCAATAGCCGTCGCCGGCCGTCCCGTCGGTCGATTGCCCGATCGGGAAGCACGGCGCGGTCACGCCGTTGTGGGCGAGCGCGCCCGCGTAGACCGACAGCACGACCGTGCCGTAGTCGCGGGCACTCGCCCAGATGAGCGGCGCCGGCGGCTTGTAGCCGAACTGGTCCCAGTAAGGGGCGATGCCGCGGCGGTCCGCGGGAGCACGGGCGAGGCGACCCGTCGCGTCGGCGATCGACGGGTCGGCGTAACTGCGCAACAGGTGGATCTGGGTGCGCACGCCGAGGTCGGGGGTCGCAAAGCACCGCGAGGGCGCGGTCTCTGCCGCGCAGGTCGTGCCCTTCGGGCGGCCGTCGAACGCGTACAGCCCGGCGAAGTTGTTGAACGTCGGCCGGATCTGGCCGTAGGAGGCGAAGCCGAGCCAGCCGGTCTCGACCATCGATTGCACGAAGGCGATGTCGCCG
>SXJQ01000164.1 GCA_005779345.1 Actinomycetota bacterium | reverse complement strand
GCTCGCACCGATCTCGAACAGTCGGATCGGCAGACGCGCCTCGGCGCCCACCACGGCGAGGCCGGTGGCGAGCGCGGCCGAACGCCCGACTTCGTTCGTCTGCGGATCGCGGGTCAACGCGTCGAGGATCACCTCGGTCGGCTCCGCGAGGACCGCGAGGAGCACGGCCACCGCGGCCGCGGCATCGCCGTCACCTCCCGTCGACGGGAAGCGGGCCGCGAGGTCGGGCAGTTCGCCGCCGAGCACCATCCGGTGCACTCCCGAGAACAGCCGCAACGGCGTCATCGCCTCGAACGGGAGCTCCGCGACCGAGGCGAGCACGCGATCGGCGGGCCCGCCCCGGTCGGCGTCGTCGGCGAGCGCGTCGAGCAGATCGGCGTAGAAGTGGCTCGGCGACGCGCCGAGCCGGCACCCGTACGCCTGGGCGCGATAGCGGTCTGCGGCGGAGAGGCTCACCCCGACGATCCCTCCTCGGGCGCGGACCACGCCGGTGGACCCCACGGCGAGCGGGGAACACGCGCTCGGTACGGAATCGGTCGACCCTCGGTGGCCTCCACGAGCGGCCAGTAGAACTCGGGCCAATCGACCGCGCGCCCATCGCGAGCGAGCAACTGCACGACCCAGGCGCGCGCCACGAGCCGCGCCGAGGCCACCTCACGGACCTGCTGCTCGATGATGCCGGCGAGTCCGTCGCGGCGAGCGACCCGCGTCGCACCGACGAACGACTCGTCGGGGAAGCCTTCGCTCTCGTAGGAGACGTGGACCTCGCGCGCGGCGACCACCGAACCGGAAGTTCGCAGGAATTCGATCCACACCTCGCCGAGGTTCGCGCGGACGTAGCCGATCCGCAGATCGTTGAGGTGACGCACGATGGCCGCGTTGTTGAGATGACCCTGCGCGTCGAAGTCGTCTGCCGCGACCTCGAGTGGGCACGACCAGCGGTAGCCGTCGTCGCGCAGCGCGGCCTCGACGTCGCCGACGTTCATACCCACATCCTCCAGGCCCACATCCTCCAGGCCCACATCGTTCAGGCCCACATCGTTCAGGCCCACATGAACGCGCCGCCGTCGGCCATGAACGTGTGCCCCGTGAGGTAACGACAGGCATCACTGCAGAGGAACCATGCGAGCGGGCCCATGTCCCACTCGGGGTCGCCTTGGCGACGCATCGGACAATTCTCGATGAACTGGCGGTAGCCCTCGCTCTGTTGTGCGCCTGCGCCCTTGTGGGTCGCGGCCGCCGGAGCGATCGCGTTCACGACGATCCCGTCCATGGCCCATTCCCGAGCCGCCGTGCGCGTCAACGCCCGGATCGCCTCCTTCGACGCGTTGTAGGCGGCGAACCCCGCGCCACCGGTGATCCCCATCGACGACGCGAAGTTGACGATCCGACCCCACTGCTGCTCGGCCATATGGGGATGGACGGCCTGCATCGCCCACAGCGTCCCCTTGACCCCCGATCGGTAGAAGACGTCGACGTCGTGTTCGGTCACCGTCGCGATGTCGGCGAGCGGCCGGAACGTCTGCGCGTTGTTGATCAGTCCGTCGACCCGTCCGAAGCGCTCGATCGTGCGACCCACCATCACGTCGATGTCGGCGCGCTCCATGATGTTCGTCGGCACGCCGAGGCATTCGGCGCCCAGTGCCTCGATTTCGGCGACGGTCGACGCGAGCAGGTCGTCCTTCCACTCCGCGACGACGACGCGCGCGCCACCCTTGGCGAGATGCACCGCCATGCCGCGGCCGATCCCTCGGCCCGACCCGGTCACGATGACGACCTTGCCCGCGACCGTGTGCATCGCGGCAGCGTCGGTCGGCCGCGGGAGCGGGTAGTCGCCGTCGGTGTAGGTCCAGGTCTCGCTCACGTGCCCTCCACCGGTTGGTCCTGCAGTCGTCGGGCCTGCAGGGGTCTGGTCCGCAGGGGTTGGGTCGCGCCGACAGCGGGAGCGGCGAACCTGACGTGCACGTCACCCTAGAGGGCGGGTAAGCATGCGCTCCATGAACGACCCTGCGAGTGCGTCCGACCACGCTGTCCGGCTCGACGACATCGTGGTGATGGTCACCGGCGGCGGCAGCGGGATCGGTGCTGCCACCGCGCGCCTCGCCGCGGCCCGCGGCGCAGCCGTCGGAGTGATCGATCGCTCCGAGGAGCACGCGGCCGAGGTCGCCGCCGACATCGCCGCGCGGGGTGGCACCGCGGTCGCGGTCGCGTGCGACGTGACCGACGACGCGGCGGTCGCGTCGGCCGTCGCGACCGTCGCGCGGCTCGGACGCATCACCGGGCTCGTCACGAGCGCCGGCATCTTCCACGGGCCCGACCTGGCGCCGATCGAGCAGGTGTCGATCGACGACTTCCGTCACGTTCTCGACGTGAACCTCGGCGGGACGTTCTCGGCGATCCGCCACGCGCTGCCACACCTCGCCGACGGCGGTGGCAGCGTCGTCACGATTGCGAGCACGGCGGCCCTGCGCGGGCACGGATTCGGTGCCGGCTACACGGCGAGCAAGGGCGGTGTCGATGCGCTCACGCGGCTCGTCGCCGTGCAATGCGGCCCGCGTGGCGTACGCGCGAACTGCATCTGCCCCGGCGGGATCGACACGCCGATGACGGGCGGCGCGTTCGCGTCGGAGGAGGCCCAGGCGCGCGCTCGGCGAGCGATACCGCTCGGCCGTTATGGCCGACCCGACGACATCGCGCAGGTCGCGGTGTGGTTGTTGAGCGACGCTGCCCGTTACGTGACCGGGCAGACGCTGCCGGTCGAGGGTGGCGCACTCGTGTCGTAGGCGTCGGGGTTGAGCGCCGCGGCGAGGGCACCGTCGGGATCGTCGAGGCACCCGGGCGCGCGGACGCGGCGTGCGAGCACGACGTCGTCACGCTCGAACACGATCTCGAACTCGCCGGCGAGCAACTGATCGAGCACCGCACCGATCGCGACATCGCGCTGGTTCCCCTGGCCGAGCAACCGCCGATCGAGCACCAGCCAGTCGACGTCGGCGGGGTCGTGCTGTCGTTCGTCGTCGACGCCCCAGTTCTGGGGAATCCAGGGGTTCGGGAACTCATAGATCCGTTCGCGGTGCGCGACGTGCGGCACGATGTTGTACGCCGCGCTCACCGACGCGCCGGCGGGGAGACGGTCGACGGCGTCGGCCTTCGCCGCGGCGTGCACGTCGCGGTCGACGTCGACGCCGAGTACGACGTCGAGCACGGATTCGTCGGGCCACCGCGGCCAGAACCCGCCGCCCGGCCGCGCCCGCTCGGAACCGGGGAACACCCCCGACTGGTGGGTCGCGACCAAGCCCGCGACGAGGAGTGCCGTCATGACGCCGTGCGGGATCCAGCGCCGCCAATCGGTTCGGTGCGCGACGAGTTCCGCGGCGCGGATCACGACCTCGACCGCGGCGAGCGCGACCACCGCCGCGACGATCGCGGAGTAGTGGTACCGATAGTCGCGCGGGAACGGGAAGCCGTCGCTCACGAGCACGTTGACCGCGAACAGCGGCGCGCCGACGAGCAAGACCTTGGGGCGCAAGAAGCAGAGTAGGAGCACCGGGAGGAACATCATCCGGTAGTACTCGAGGTGGCCGGCCTGGGTGACGAAATCCCAGGTCGACATCGGGTGGCGCGCGACGTGGAACGCGACCTGGATCGGATCGTCGCCGAAGTCGCCGAAGCGGTCTTCGTAGAACACGCCGCCGGGATTGCGGGCGGGGATCAGCCACTTGGTCACGAGTACGTACCAGCCGAGCATCACGAACGTGGTGCCGGCGCCGATCCGGATCGTGCGGGCCGAGCGCGGACGCGACGACGCGACGACGATGCCCATCATCGCGACCGCGAGGACGATGTCTTCCTTGCAGGTCGCGGCGACGAACGCGCTCGCTCCGAAGATCGCCCATCGCTGTGTGCGCGCCGCCCACCATGCGAGGAGGAGCGGGCCGATTGCGAACGCCTCGGGGTGGAAGAACTCCCACACCATGAACTGCGATGTCGGATGCAGCAACAAGACCGCGGCCGCGCCGACGCCGAACCACCGCCATCGTCGGCCGAGCGTGTCGCGCACCAGCAAGTAGAGGGCGAGCCCGCCGACGGCCTGCGAGGTGACCTGCGCGAACAGCAGCCATTTCGGGCCACCCCCGAACCAGTAGCCGGGCGCGAGCAGGTAGAAGACGAACGTGCCGTGGTGACCCCAGACGTCGAGGCCCCGCACGGTCATGAACGGGTCGCGGCCGAACGCCACCAGCCAGCCCGCCTGGTCGTAGATCCCGAGATCGAAACCGAACGTGCCGAAGCGGTCGTGGCGCAGTTCGGCGAGGCGGAACAGCACCACCGACCACACGACGAGCATGACGCCGAGCGCGAGCGCCGGGGCGCGATCGACCCATGGTCCGCGACGCCGGACGGTCGTCCGCGGCGGCGTCCCGCCAGGGGGCGGCGGCCCGCCGCGGGGCGGCTCGAGGAGATCGTCGGCCGCCGTCACACCGGGGATCTTGGCATCCGCGACCGCCGGGTCGGAGCCGAACACCCCGATGACGCGCATGCTCGTGACGACACGGCCACCCAGCGTGGGTGCGGTTGGCCGTCGGCGCGGGCGATCGCTAGCGTCGAAGGCGCGTGCCCTGGCGCACGCGGTGCGGGCGGTCGAGCGGATGCGACCCCGGCGCGACCTGTCCCCCGATCGGGAGCCGGCTCTGATCCATCGACCCACCTTGGCGCGTCGCAGCGACCGACCCCGGCGTCGTCTCCGGCGTTCGCGGCGGCTCGTGGCGACCGCGATCGCGGTGCTGTCGACGTTGCTCGCTGCGGCAGCGATCCCCGCGTCGCCCGCCCGGGCCGATGCTGCGACCGACCTCACCGAGGCGCAACGCGCCGCCGACGCCGCCGCGGAGCGGTGGTTCGACGCGCAGGTCGAGGCACGCGAGATCGAGGCCGACATCGCGCGTCTCGAAGAAGAACTCTCCGGCCTGCGCGTTCGGTCTCGCGCCAGCGCGGGCGTAGCGCGCGCCCGGGCCGTGACGCTCTATCGCAACGCGGCGTCGGCCGACGACGTCGCGAGCATGCTCGAAGGCGCCGACATCATGGATGCCGCGCGGCGGACCGAACTGCTCGAGCGGGTCACCGAACGCAGCCGCGAAGACCTCGACCGCTACGAGCGGCTCGTGCACGACACCAAGGCGCGTCTGGCCGAACTCGCCGAGCGCCGCGCCGACCAGACCGCCACGGTCGAGCGGCTCCGCGCCGACGACGCGACCCTCCAGCGCGAACTCGCCCGGGCGCAGGCGGCCTATCAGCGCGAACAACGAGCGCGGGCCGAGGCCGAGGCCGCCGCGGCCCGCGCCGCCGCGGTCAACGACACCGGGTCCGACGGCACGGCCGGCTCGAACTCGTCGGGCGGATCCGCGACGCCCGACCGACCCACGAGCCCCGAGACGCCGAACCACGCCGGCGGAAGCGGGGGCGACGAGCCGGTGCCGGTCGAGCCGCCCGCGCCGCCGGAGCCCGGCCAGCACCCACACCATGGCGATCCGTTCCTGTCGTGCGTGCGCCAACGCGAGAGCCGCGGGATCTACACGGCCGTGAACCCCGCCGGTTACTACGGCGCGTACCAGTTCGCGCCGGGTACGTGGAACGCGACGGCGTCGCACGCCGGGCGACCCGGGCTCATCGGGGTGCGCCCCGATCGCGCGGCGCCGTGGGACCAAGACGACCTCGCGTGGACGCTGTACCAGTGGCAGGGCATGGGCCCCTGGGGCGGCGGCTGCGGCTGACCCCCTTCACCCCCCGAACCAGCGTCGTCGCGCGGCGCTGGCCGCGGCCCGACGACGCCAGAACGGATCTTGGGGTCGCAGCGGCTGCGGCTGACCCCCCTCACCCCCCGAACCAGCGTCGTCGCGCGGCGTCGGCCGCGGCCCGACG